>NZ_JALJZW010000001.1:1025000-1056732 GCF_024171495.1 Deinococcus sp. HSC-46F16 | reverse complement strand
GCGGGCGTCACCCTCAACTGGCAGTTCTCCACCCAGGTCGCCCGCCGGACGCTAGGACGGCACTACGAAGCCATTCGTATTAAATGAACGCTGTACTAGACGTAGCTCTTGGCTTTGGGCCTCTGCCTTCGGGTGGGGGCCGGTTTTTTTGATTGCGGTTTGCCCCCACCCCCCAGCCCCCTACCCCCCGAGGGGGCAGGGGGAGCGGCGCTGCGCTAAGCAAAGGTTGTCCCCCCATCGTCGGCTCCGCTTGCCCCGCCCCCGGTTCCCCCTCCACGCCATCCTTCCGCCCAAGGAAAAGGCCTCGGCGCGTCCGTGCCGAACGGCTCGTCTGCCTGGAACTTGAGCTTGGAAGGTGAGAAAGCTTCGGACGGCTGACACAAGGAAAAGACAGCTTTAGCAAGAGCGTGTCGGTATCTGCCCCTCCCCCCTTGTGGGGGAGGTTGGGAGGGGGGTGGCAAGCAACGCTTGCCCTTTCTGACGGCTGACCATTCCCCCTCGTCCCTCCGCCCCCCCATGCCCTACCATCTCCCCGTGACCCTCGACTGGCGCGAACATGCCTCCGCGCGGCGGGCGCGGCCTCCTCAGGTGCGCGGCGCGGTGGCGCGGCCCCGGCTGCTCGCGCTGCTGAACTCGGCGCGGGTGCTCAGCGTGGTGGCCCCGGCGGGCTACGGCAAGACGACGGCGTTGGCAGCGCACCTGCCCGAGCTGGGGCGTTCGGCGTGGCTCACGCTGGACGTGGACGACGCCGACCCGCAGGTCTTCGTGGCGGGGCTGGCGGTGGCGGTGGCCGGGCTGCCGGGCGGCGAGGGACCGGGGGCGCTGCTGGACGCGGGGGCCACGCCAAGGCGGGTGGCCGCGCGGGTGGCCGACGTGCTGGACGCGGCGGGAGCGCTGCTCGTGCTGGACGAGGCCGGGCACCTCGCCGGGCCGCTGGCGGGGGACGTGCTGCGCGAGCTGCTGGGGGGGCGGGTGGCTCTGCTCTCGCGGCTGCCACTGGAGCACCCGGCCCTGACCCGGCTGGAGGCGGAGGGCGAACTGCGCCGCCTCAGCGCCCCCGACCTCGCCTTTACCCGGCAGGAATTGGGAGCGCTGCTCGCCGCGCAGGGGGTGACCGCGAGCGCGGAGGAGGTGCGGCTGGCACACACCCTGACCGAGGGGTGGCCCATCGCGGCCCGCTTTCTGGCGCAGGCGGCGGCGCAGGGGCGGGTGCCGCTCTCGGCGCTGGCAGAGCTGGACGGCGGCGAGGCGCAACTGGCGACCCTCTTCACCTACCTCGCGCAGGAGGTGCTGGGGCCGCTGGACCCCTCGTTGCGGGCGCTGCTGACACGCGGCAGCGTCTTCGAGGAACTCTCGCCGGGCCTGCTGGAAGCCGTGCTGGACGTGCGTGGGGCAGGTGCCCTCCTGGGAGCGCTGGAGCGGGGCGGCACCTTCCTGACCCGTACTGGCGAGACGTACCGGGCCCATCCCCTGTTGCGGGCGCACCTGCGCGGGCTGCTCTCGCCGGGTGAGGCGCAGGAGGTCGCGGGGCGCGGAGCCGACTACTTCGAGCGCACCGGGCGGCCCCGGCGGGCGCTAACAGCGCACCTTCAGGCGGGGAATACAGGGCGAGCTGCCGAACTGCTGGCTGGATCAGGCGGGCGCTGGCTGGAACAGGGGCGGGTCACGCTGGTGGGCCGCAGCCTCGCGCGGTTGCCGGGGGAGGCGTGGACCCCCGCCCTGCACGCCCTCTCGGGCGACGCCCGGCGGCTCTCCTCTCGCTACGCCGAGGCGCTGGCCGCCTACGCGCAGGCTGACCCCCTCGCGCGGGCGCTGGGAGAGGCGCAGGTCGCGCTGGACACCGTGCAGCCCGAGCACGCCTGGTCGGCCCTAGACACAGCGGCGGCTCTGGCCCCGGACGAGGACACCCAAGCCCGGATTGCCCGGATGCGGGCCGAAAACCACCTCAACGCGGGGGACCTCGCGCGGGCGCTGGAGCTGGCCCCGGCTCTGGCACGGGGTGCCCGCTACGCCCTGCGCTCCGGCGACCTGGGGCGGGCGTTGGAGCTCGCCCTGGAGGCCGCGCGGGGCGAGGCGGGCGGGGCGCGGGCCGCGCAGAACCACCGCGAGGGGCTGCTGCTCGCCGCCTTTCTGCACGCCGCGCTCGGCGAGCCGCAGGAGGCGGCCCGCCGCGCCCGCGAGGGGCTGGCGGAGGGCGAGCGGCTGGAAAGCCGCTTCGTGCAGTCGCTCGCGCAGGCGCGGCTGGGCCACGCGGAGGCCATCGCCGGGCGGGAAGACGCAGCGCGGGCAGCCTACACGGCAGCCCTGGCCCTCGCGCAGGACGTGGTGCCCCGCTTGCAGGTGGAGCCCCGGCTGGGCCTCGCCTACTTGGAAGGCCGCGCCGGAAACGTGGCCGAGGCCGGAGCGCACGAGGCGGCGGCCCTCGCCAGCGTCGGCGGCGACTGGTACGTGGCAGGGCTGACCCGGCTGGTGGCGGCGCTGGGGCGGTGGCAGGGCGGAGACGCGGCGGGGGCGCGGCCCGGCCTGGAAGCGGCCCACATGTCCTTCGCGGCCTGCGGGGACCGCTTCGGGGCGGGGGCGGCGGCGCTGGCCCTGTACGCAGCGACCGGGGAGGGCGCGGCGGAGGCGGCGGGCGGGGTCGCCCAGTTCCCCTTCCTGCTCGCGCGGCGTTCGCTGGTGTCCCCAGTGCCCACACGGGCGGCCCGTGCTGCGCTGCTGGCCCGGCTGGGAGCGGCGGTCCCGGAGCGGCAGGCCGACCTGCGGCCCGTGGCGCGGTCGCTGGGCTACCCCGATCTCCCCAGCCCGGACGCGCTGCCCGGCGTGGACGTGCGGGTGCACGTGCTTGGCCGCGTGGCGGTCACCCGCGATGGTGGCCCCGCCCGCGAGTGGGGCCGCGCCCGCGCCCGCGACCTGCTCGCGCTGCTGGCGGTGTCGCCGGGTGGCCTGCCCCGCGAGGCCGCGCAGGAAGCCCTCTTTCCCGACGCCGACCCGCAGGTGGGCGAGCGCAATTTCCGGGTGACCCTGCACGCGCTGGGGCAGGTGCTGGAGGAGGGCGTGGCGAGCGGTACGTTCCTGGAGCGCGGCGACTGGCTGCGGCTGCTTCCCGGCCCCGACCTGAGCGTCGATCTGGATGAGGCGCGGGCCTGGCTGGACGCTCTCCCCGGCACGCCCGGCCGCGCCCCGGCCCTTCTGGCCCTTCCCGGCGAGCTGGCGGGCGGCGACCTCGACGCGGTGCAGACTGAGGCCGAACGCTACGCCGCCCGCCTCCCCGAAGCCCTGGGCGAGGAAGCCGAGGCCGCGCTGCGGGCCGGGACGCCGGACCTCGCCGCGCGGCTGGCCGAACGTGCGCTGACCCTCGACCCCGCTTTCGAGCCTGCCGCCCGTGCGCTGATGCGGGCGCACCACGCCCGCGCCTACCCCGCCGCCGCCGCCCGGACGTATGCGGCCCTGGGCGCGGCGCTGGCCGAGCTGGGCCTCAGCCCCCTGCCCGAGACGGCGGCGCTGCACCGGGCGCTGACGGGGCAGGAGCCCTGAGGGCCCTGGTTAGAGTCTCAAGCTCGCGGCGGCCTCCGGCGCGGTTCCCGCCCGCTCCACCGTGTCCAGCGCTGCCCGGAGGTGGCGGTAGACCTCGCGCAGTTGTCCCACGTCCTGGGGGAGTCCGGTCCGCAGGGCGTCCAGCGCTCCCAGCACGTGCGCCGCGCCGGACGTGCGCTCCTCTTCGGGCAGCGCCCACTCGGGAAGCCGGGGCGGGTCGAGGGGAGCGCGGCGGCCCTCGTCCCAGGCGACCCAGGTGCGGGGCAGGTCGTAGAGGTAGCGCCCCACCCCGAAATGCACGGCGCAGCGCTTCAGCGCGTCACTGGCGGCGGCCTTGAGGGTTCCGGCCTCGCCCTCGCCCGCCTCGCCCACGTCACTGCGGGTCAGGCCCAGCACGGTCAGGCGGCCACGGGCGGTGGGCGGCTGGCCCGGCTGCCCTGGAAAGAGCTTCACGTCGAAATTCCACTCGCCCGGACACACGTCGTCCAGTCGCTCCATCACCGTGCGGGCGTCTACGAACGCCACCATCAGCGCCGAGGACCGGTCCCGGCTGACCATCTGGGGCTTCCAGGCGACCCGCGCCGCCGGAAAGGGGGCCGCGAGGCGGTCTTTCACCTGGGCATACGTCACGTCCATACCTTAAACCATATCCTCTTTTTCGAAGTAGACAGAAGCAGGCGCACTGCAACGCCCCCGTGACGTCCCCCCACTACACTCCGCGCATGACCTCCCCCGACACTCCTGCAGCACTGGCCCGCGTCGCCCTCGTCACGGGCGGCACCAGCGGCATCGGCCTCGCCATCGCCCGGCGGCTTCAGGCAGACGGTCTGCGTGTGGCCGCCCTTGACCTCGACCGTCCGCAGGCGCGGGAGGTGGCGCAGGAGCACGGCTTCACTTTTGTGGGCGCCGACCTCTCCCGCCGGGCCGACTGCCGCCGCGCGGTGGACGAGACGGTGGCGGCGCTCGGCGGCCTGGATGTCCTCGTGAACAACGCGGGCTTTCAGCACATCGACCCCATCCCCGACTTTCCGGAAGACACCTGGGACACCATGCTCCACGTGATGTTGACGGCGCCCTTCCTGCTCAGCAAATACGCCTGGGCACACCTCACGCGCTCCGGCCAGGGCCGCATCGTGAACGTGGCGAGCATCCACGGGCACGTCGCCAGTCCCTTCAAGAGCGCCTATATCAGCGCCAAGCACGGCGTGATCGGCTTCACGCGCACGGCGGCGCTGGAGGCGGGCGAGCAGGGCCTCACGGTGAACGCCATCTGCCCCGGCTATGTCCGCACGCCGCTGGTCGAGGGCCAGATCGCGGACCAGGCCCGCACGCGCGGCCTCAGCCCCGAGGAGGTCGAGCAGAAGGTGATGCTGGAACCCGCCGCCATCAAGCGGCTGCTGGAGCCGGAGGACGTGGCGGCCCTCGCCAGCTACGTCGTCAGTCCCGCCGCGTGGGGGATGACGGGGGCAGTGCTGGACCTCGACCTGGGGTGGACGGCGCGGTAACCCGCCCTACTTCGGCTGGCTGCTGAGAACCACCACATACGCCGTTCCGCGCGACCCCTGCACCACCGCTGCCCCCGCGTGCGTGTAGCGGGCATCGGTCAGGATCGCGCAGTGCAGTGGCGAGGCGAGCCACCAGTTCAGCGCCGACTGCGGACTCGTGCCCATGTAAATGATCTCAGTCACACTGACCGCCTGCACGCCCACGCTGGCCGCCCGGATGCGCGGGGTGGTGCCCCCAGCTCCCGCGTGCGTGACCCCAGCGCGGCTGCTCATGTACCCCGCCTGAGTCCGCGCGGCGAGGGCGTGTGCCGCACTCGGCAACAGCGGCGCCGCGACGGGCCGCCGCCCACTGGCCGGACAGGTGACCCCCCGCGCCCGCGCCTCATTCAGCCCGGCCAGTACCTGCGCCTCGGCGGGAGACTGCGCCGTTGCCGAAAAGGGAGTCAACGCCGCGAGCATCCCCGCCGCAATCGTGAGTTGGGCACGAAGCATGATGGCGGCAGCATAAGGACTGACTTCAGGATGAGAAGTGAAACGGGGTGCAGACGCGGAGAGGGTGGGGATGGTAACGGGCGGAAGGGTTGGGCACATGCCCCCTTACCCCGCTGCTGCGCAGGGCCTCTCCGCTGCGCGGCTCTACGAGTCACCCGCTGGGGGAGAGGGGGAAACTACGCTTTCGCACTTGCCATTTTTTCCTGTGTCAGCCGATCTCAGCGTTCCCTCCTCGCAAGCCCATGTTCCAGGCAGACGAGCCGTTCGGCGTGTCAGTGCCGAGGCCTTTCACCTGGGCAGAGGATGGCGTGGAGGGGGAAACGGGAGCGGGCCAAGAAGGGCCAGAGGATGAGGGGACGACCTTTGCCTGGCGCAGCGCTGCTCCCCTTTCCCTCTGGGGACTCGCAGAGCTGCGCAGCAGAGGGGGCTGGGGGGCGGGGCAAACCGAATCAAGATCCCCTGCCCCCTCACAACCCCAGCAGCGCCCCCACCACCGCCGCTCCCAGCACCACCACCGCGCTGTTCACCCGCGTCCGCCAGAGCAGCAGAAACGCGCCGACCGCCACCGCCACTCCTGCCCACGATGTGATGCTGGTCTGCCCCAGCACCAGCGCCCCCGCCAGCACCACCCCGCCCCCGAAGGGCAGGAGCGCCTGCCGAAACGCGACCACCCACGGATTGGCCCGGTGCCGCTCCCACGCGAGGGCTGCGACCGCTCCAATCAAGGCCGTCGGCCCGTAGAACCCCAGCGTGGCGACGAGCGCCCCGGCGAATCCCGCAGCGGCGTAGCCGTAGTGCGTGACCGCCAGCATGTTCGGCCCCGGCATGAGTTGCCCCAGCGCGAAGCCATTCGCCAGCGTGCCCGCGTCGATCCAGCCCCGCTCGCCCACCAGCACGCGCTCCATCTCCGCGACGTTGGTGCCCCCGAAGCTGATCAGCCCCAGCCGCACGTAGGCCAGGAACATGGTCCACAGCTCGGTCACCCGGACCCCCGGGGGCGGTGGAGCAGCAGCCCGGCCCCCACCATCGCCAGCAGCACGGGCAGCAGGTCCAGCCGCAGCACCCCCAGAGCCAGGAAGGTCAGCCCCACCACCGCCGGGCCACCCCTCACCCGCCAGCCCACCCGCACGACGGGCAGCGCGGCGGTCAGCAGCACTGCCAGCGCCGCGCACGCCGCTCCCCGCAGCGCACTTTGCAGGGTGGGGGACAGGTCCCCGGTGCCCCCCAGCGTCAGCACGCTGACCGCCAGCATGACCAGCAGGCCCGGCGTCAGCACCCCCAGCACGCTGGCGAGCGCTCCCAGCCGCCCCGAGAGCCGCGCCCCGACCATCGCCGCGAGGTTGACGGCGTTCGGCCCCGGCGTGAGCTGCGCGAGGGTAAAGGTCTCCGCGAATCCCTCCTCGGTCATCCAGCCCCGCGTCAAGAGCGCCCGCCGGGTGTGCGCGGGCAGGCCCCCGCCGATCCCGGCCAGCGCGACTCCCACGAACAGCCGCGCGAGGGCGAGGGGGGTAGGAGCGCTGTCCGGCGGCGTCATGGGCAGAGGCTACGCCCCTGCCCCCCGGCCCTGGCCGTGACTGCGGCAGGAACAGCCCGGCCCAAGCGCTAGCCTGCTCCCACCGTGACCGACCCTGCTCCTTCCGACTCGGCCCCACCCGACTACATCGCCGCCCTGCGCTCGCTGATCGGCACCCGGCCCGTCAACCTGATGGGTGCGGTCGGCCTCATCCTGAATGCGCAGGGCGAACTGCTGCTGCACCGCCTCGCCGGGCGGGACGTGTGGGCGGTGCCAGGGGGCCTGTGCGAACTCGGAGAACCGCCGCTGGAAGCGATGCGCCGCGAGGTCCGCGAGGAAACCGGGCTGGAGGTGCGCGGGGCGGAGCTGCTGGACCTCCTGACCACCGGGCACTGCCAGATGCCCAACGGCGACGAGGCGTACTTCTACACGGCGGTGTATCTGGTCACCGACTGGCACGGTACGCCCGTCCCGGATGGAATAGAAGGCGTAGAGGTGGCCTATTTCGGTCCGGACGAACTCCCACCCCTGCGCGGACAGCCCGGTGCGTGGGCGGCCGAGTGGTTACGGGCGCGTGGACCGATTTCGGCCTCCGCCCGGCCCTGAGCGGCCCTGCCCCGGACCGGGCGCGTGGGCCAGCCAGATGGTGTGGTGCGCGCCCTTGCCGGGGCGGGCGCGGGCGGTCCGCACGTCCACCCGGAATCCGGCGCGGTTCAGGCGGGAGGTAAAGCGGCTGTCCCCGCTCGCCGACCACACCGCGAGCACCCCGCCGGGCTTCAGTGCGAGTCGGGCGGCGCTCAAACCTGCGGGCGAGTAGAGCCAGTTGTTGCCGTGATGGGTAAAGCCCTCGGGACCGTTGTCCACGTCCAGCAGCACGGCGTCGTAGGTGCTGTGGCCCCCGCGCAGCAGCTCGGCCACGTCACCCACATGAACGCGGGTGCGGGGGTCTTCCAGCGGACGGCCCGCGCATTCCCCCAACGGCCCCCGATTCCATTCCACGACCTCCGGCACGAGTTCGGCCACCGTGACCACGCCCCCTGGCCCGACCCCCCGCAGCGCCGCCGCCAGTGTGAAGCCCATGCCCAGGCCCCCCACCAGCACATGCGGCCGGCTCCGGCCCGCGATGGCCGCACACGCGAGGTCGGCCAGCGCATCCTCCGAGGCGTGCATCCGGCTGTTCATCAGCTCGCTCGTCTGGGTGCTGAGGTGGATGGAGAATTCCCCCTCGCGCCGCGAGAGCCGCATCTCGCCGTCGGTGCCGGGAATAACGGCGCGGCCGAGGAGTTCCCAGGGCTTCACGCGGAGGCCTGAGCGGGGGAGGTCAGGAGGAGAAGCATGGAGCCGACTGTAGCGGGTTGGCACGAGCCGTAAAGCCTTGCCAGATTGCTAGTAAGCTAGCCATATGGGAGAGGACGAGAAGCGGCAGTTCAACATCTACCTGCCAGAAGGGCTGATCCGCGAGGTCAAGATCGCCAGCATCGACGCGCGGGAGAGCCTCAGCGCCTACGTCGAGCGGGCGCTGAGGCAGCACCTCCAGATTGAGGCGGAGGCGAGGCGGGCCGGGGATGAGGCGGCCCGGCAGTACGGCGTGCAGGGCGCAGAGTGAGGGCCGCAGTACGGGCCTGACCCCGCCATTTCGCGCATTCCGGGCCATGCTTGCTCACGTACCCTGAGACACCTATGACCACACCCACCCCGGACGCCGCCGTGCACGTCCGTGACCTGCGCAAGAGCTATACCGTCCACGAGAAGGAGCCGGGCTTTCTGGGCAGCCTGCGCTCCTTCGTGAGTCGCCAGTCCCGCGAGGTGGAGGCGGTGCGCGGCGTCTCCTTCAACCTCGCGCCCGGCGAGGTGGTGGGCTTCCTGGGGCCGAACGGGGCGGGCAAGACGACCACCCTCAAGATGCTCTCGGGCCTGTTGCATCCCAGCGGAGGAGAGGTGCGGGTGGCCGGATTCGAGCCGAGACGCCGCGAGGCCGCCTTTCTGCGGCGCATCACCCTGGTGATGGGGCAGAAGCAGCAGCTTATCTGGGACCTCCCGGCGCTCGACTCCTTCCTGGTCAATCAGGCCATCTACGAGATTCCCGATGCGCAGTACCGCGCCACCATGCACGAATTCACCGAGGTATTGGGGCTGGAGGGCATCCTCAAAAAGCAGGTGCGCAAGCTCTCGCTGGGCGAGCGGATGAAGTGCGAACTCGCCGCCGCGCTGCTGCACCGCCCCCGCGTCCTCTTTCTGGACGAGCCCACCATTGGCCTCGACGTGAACATGCAGGAGTCGGTGCGGGCCTTTATCCGCGACTACAACGAGCGCTACGGGGCCACCGTCATCCTGACGAGTCACTACATGGCCGACGTGACGGCGCTGGCCCGGCGCATCCTCGTCATCGACCAAGGCCAGCTCGTCTTCGACGGCGACCTCGCCCGGCTGGTGGAGCGGGGGGGCGGGGGCAAGACCGTCCGGCTGCAACTGCGCCGCCCGGTGGAGGCCGCCGCGCTCGCCGCCTACGGCTCGGACGTGAAGGTGGACGGCCTGAGCGCCGAACTCACCGTCCCCCGCGCCGAGGTCAGCCCCCGCGCCGCCCGCCTGCTCGCCGAACTCGACGTGGCGGACCTGACCGTGGAAGACCCGCCCATCGAAGCGGTGATGGCGGAGCTGTTCGGGGGGAAGGAAGTGGTCCGTGGTTGATTCCCGCAGGCCGGGGGGCCGCCCATGACGGCCCTGTGGCGGAAGGTGCGCGTCCTCTTTTCCACCCGCTTTGCCGAGATGGTGGAGTACCGGGCCGAGGTCGTCATCTGGATGCTCTCGGGCACCCTCTCGCTGGTGATGATGCTGGTGTGGATGGCGCAGGCGGCGTCGGCGCCGGACGGGAAGGTGGGCGGCTACACGCCCGCCGAGTTCGCCTCCTACTTCCTGGGCATCTGGGTCACCGGACAACTGCTGGTGGTGTGGGTGGCGTGGGAACTCGACATGGAGGTGCGGCAGGGCACCCTCTCGCCCAAGCTGCTGCGCCCGCTGGACCCCCTCTGGGAGCACTACGCCGCGCACGTCGCCGAGCGGGTGGTGCGCTTTCCCGCGATGCTGGGGTTGGTGGCCCTCTTCGCGTGGCTGGCGGGGGCGAGCTTCAGCACCGACCCGCTGCATTACCTCGCGGCGCTGGGGCTGGCCTTGCTGGGGTTCAGCGCCCGCTTCTTGTGGGAGTACACGATCGGGCTGCTGGCCTTCTGGACCGAGTCGAGCACCAGCTTTCAGGAACTCGTCTGGCTGCTGTACGCCGCGCTGGGCGGCATGTTCGCGCCGCTGGCCTTCTACCCCCAGTGGGTACAGAATATTGCGGTCTGGACCCCCTTTCCCTACATGCTGGGCCTTCCGGCGCAGCTCCTAGCGGGCAAGGCGTCCCTGGCCGACGCCGGGCGCGGGGCGCTGGTGCTGGGGGCGTGGCTGATCGTGTTCTGGTTTGTGCGGCTGGCCGTGTGGCGACTGGGGCTGCGGAAGTACGGGGCGGTGGGGGCGTGACCCGCTATCTCCGGCTGATGCGCCTGTTCACCGGGGCCACCCTCTCGGCACAGCTAGAGTACCGGGCCAACTTCGTGGGGGCGATCCTCGCCAGCCTGGGGGAAGTGGGCGTGGCGCTCCTCGGCATCGGCGTGCTGTTCGGGCAGCCGGGCACGGACACGGTGGGCGGGTGGACCTTTCACGAGGCGCTGCTGGTGACGGGCTTTTTCATGCTCACGGAGGGCGTGATCAGCGTCTTTATCCAGCCCAACATGAGCAAGATCGCGGAGGCCGTCCGCACCGGCAGCATGGATTTCACGCTGCTCAAGCCGCTGGACGCGCAGTTCGGGGTGAGCACCCGGCACCTCAACGTGCTGCGGGCGGGTGACCTCTTGATCGGGCTGGGGCTGATCGCCTACGCCGCCTCGCACCTGACGGTCACGGCGGGCGGCCTCGCGGGGGCGGCGGTGCTGTACCTCTCGGCGGTGGTGATCGTGTACTGCATCTGGCTGGCGCTTTCCACGACGGCGTTCTGGTTCGTGAAGACGCAGAACGCCTCGGAGCTGTTCAACGGCGTCTTCGGCGCGGCCCGCTTTCCGGTCACGGCCTTTCCGGTGCCCATCCGGGCGCTGCTGACCTTCGTGGTGCCCGTCGCCTTTATCACCACCGTGCCCGCACAGGCGCTGACGGGCACGCTGACGCCCGCGCTGGCGCTGGCCTCGCCGCTGGTGGCGGCTGCCGCCTTCGTGCTCACGCGGCTGTTCTGGCTGAAGGCCGTGGCGAGCTACACGAGCGCGAGCAGTTGAGGAACTTGCGGTGAGGCGAAGCCGAGCCCGAGGGGAGCGAGAGACAAGGGACAGCGGCTCGCGGAGATGGAAGAACAGCCGGTGTCCCGTCCGGCTGTTCTGGAATCGGAGGGAGGCGCGGTGAGCAAAGACCGCTGGTCCGCCGCTTTCACCCAGGCGGGGCTGAACTGGCCGGGGCCGACTCCACCGGGTTCGCTGGCGGAAGTGCGGGCCGCTTTCCCCGACATGGAGGAGGCCGACCTGCGCCGGGCCGTGTGGACCGCTCTGGGTCAACCCCGGCCCCGTTCGCTGAGGCTCTCGCCCCAGGCCCGCACTCGCCTCTCGCACCTCGCCGAACTGCGCGACGTGTTCTCGCCCGCCGACGCCGCGCGGGTGGGGGCGGAACTGACGGAGGAGAGGGAGCTGGCCGCCGACCTCCTCACGGTGCGGCCCTGGCTGCCCTCCGAGACTCCGGCCCGCGAGGTGCTGAACGCGGTGCTGCGCGGCGAGTGGTCGGGCCTTCTCGCCTTGCTGGGAGAACATGGCCCCTGGGTCTACGCGGCGACGGTGGCTGACCTTCAGACCCTCGCGCGTTTGAATGGCGAGCTGGTCGCGGCGGCTTCCCGTGCCGACGAGGAATCCTTGCTGGACGCGGCGCTGGCCTCCCGGCACACTTTTCCGGCATTGCTTGCCCGGCTGGAGGCGACCGACTACCGCCGCCCGTCCCCCGGTCCCGCCCCCGACCTCGCTGCACTGGAGGCCGCCTTCTGGTGGGAGGCCGAGAGGCAGGCACGGGCCGCCCACGAGCGGTGGCAGGCGCGGCGGCGTTAGCGGCCCTCCTCCGGCACCCCGCTTTGCCGCGCGTAGTTCCGCCGGTACATCGCGTTGCCCCGCCCCATGCCCAGCCGCCCGTAAAAGGGCACCACGTCGTCGTCGCAACTCAGGTCCACCGCGTAGAGGTGCCCGAGTTGCTCCAGCAGATGCCGCATCAGCGCGGTCCCGAGGCCCCGGTCCTGGTGCTCCGGCAGGACTTCCAGCAGCGGGATAAAGGCCGTCAGCACCCCGTCGCTGATCGCCTGCGCGAAGCCGACGACGCGCCCATGCTCGTCCAGGGCGAGCGAGATTCGGTACGACCCGGCGAGGAGGCGGTGAAAGGTCTCGGCCGTGGGCGGGTTGGGCCAGCCCACGAAAAAGCCCTGCAAGTCGTCGGGCGTGAGGCCCTCCAGAGAGTCGGTGAGACGCATGGCCCCAGCCTGCCCCGGCAGGTCACCCTCCGGCGTCCGCCATCTGGCCTGGGCCGCGCGGGTGCATCCCCCGCCGCGCTAGATTTTCCCCCATGACGACGCCCCCCGCCGACGCCCCGGCTCCCCTGCTGTTCAGTCCCCTGAAGCTCCGCAGCCTGACCCTGAAAAACCGCACCGTCGTCTCGCCCATGTGCATGTACAGCGCCCAGAACGGGGTGGCGAACGACTTTCACCTCACGCACCTCGGGCAGTTCGCGCTGGGCGGGGCCGGGCTGATCATCACCGAGGCGACCGCCGTCTCGCCGGAGGGCCGCATCAGCCCCGAGGACCTCGGGCTGTGGGCCGACGAGCAGATCGTGCCGCTGGGTCACATCACCGATTTCGTGCACCGCCACGGCTCCCTGATCGGCGTGCAGCTCGCGCACGCGGGGCGCAAGGCGAGCACCTACTCGCCTTGGCGCGGGCGCGGCGCGGTGCCGGCCGAGCTGGGCGGGTGGGGGGTGATCGGGCCGGACGGCGAGCGCTTCCACGAGCTGTACCCGGTGCCCGCCCCCATGTCCCATGACGACCTTCGCCGGGTGGTGGCTGACTTCGCGGCGGCGGCGCGGCGGGCGGTCGTGGCGGGCTTCGACGCCGTGGAGATTCACGCGGCGCACGGCTACCTGCTGCACCAGTTCCTCTCGCCGCTGGCGAATACCCGCACCGACGAGTACGGCGGCTCCTTCGAGAACCGCACCCGGCTGCTGCTGGAGGTCGTCCGCGCCGTGCGCTCGGCGTGGCCCATGCACCTGCCCTTGTTCGTGCGCGTGAGTGCCACCGACTGGGCGGAGGGCGGCTGGGACCTCGACCAGACCGTCCAGCTCGCCTCGCTGCTGCGCTTCGAGGGCGTGGACGTGCTCGACGTGAGCAGCGGCGGCCTGACGACCGCGCAGCGCATCACCGTGGGACCGCTGTATCAGGTGCCCTTCGCCGCCCGCGTCCGGGCCGAGGTGCCCGACCTTCTCACGATGGCGGTCGGGATGATCGAGACGCCCGAGCAGGCCGAGGGCATTCTCCAGAACGGCGACGCCGACCTCGTGGCCCTGGGCCGCCCCTTCCTGCGCGACCCCCACTGGCCGCAGCGGGCCGCCCGCACCCTGGGCGCGACGCCGCCCCTGCCCGACGTGTACGCGCGGGCCGGGTGGTAGGAGGTCTGGGGAGGAGGGGGAGCTGCCCCCTGTTCACTCAGCGCAGCCGCTCGTCTCCCGGAGCGACCGCGAACACGCCCCCCCACGGCCGGTACTGGCTGGTCGTGCGGTCGGTCGTGGTCTGGCCGCGCCGGGTGATGCGGCGGACGACCTGCGTGTTCATCCCGGCGGCGGGCATGTCGAGGCGCCGGGCCTCGCCGGGGCGCAGGGCAGGGTCGGCCACGAAGCTCGGAGTGGGAGCCAGCGCGGTGGTCCGCACCTGCGGCGTAGACACCGTGACCTCGCGGTCGGGGGGCGCTCCGAAGAGGTGGACCTCCAGCGTCCCGGCCTCCAGATTCCACTCCACCTGCATCAGCAGCGGCGCGGCGGTGTCGTTGCGCAGGCGCAGGTTCTTGGCGGGAGCGTAGACCGTCGCCTCGTACCCTGGCGGGTCGTAGTAGGCGACGTGGTGGGAATGCTGGTGGCGCTCGACGACCTCCAACCCCGCCTGGTACCCCGCCCGGAAGACGGTCGTGCTGACCTGACAGATGCCGCCGCCGGGTTCCATCGTCAGGCTCGCCCCGGTGATGACGTAGCCCGGCACGAAGCCCCGGCCCGCCGAGATGTGCCCCACCGTTCGGTTGAAATCCAGCACTGTGCCCGGTGCCACCCACAGCTCCTGAAAGCGGGCCGCCCCCACCCGGATGTTGTGGACCCGGAAATCGGGACTGCCCGCGAAGCTCGACTCCCCGGTCGTCAGGTGCGTGGTCACGCCGCGCGAGTGCAGCTCGGCTACCGTCCGCCCCGGTGGAAGCAGGCGCAGGGCGACCGTCGCCTCCCCCCGCCCAGCGAGCAGCGCCACCCGTACCCGCTTGGCGGTGGGTCCCCGCCGCACCGCCCACCCGGTCCGGGCCTGCGCGACCCACCCCCCGCCTTCCCGCACGAAGCGGGCGTCACGGGGCCGCCGCGTCTCGATGCGGGCGTACAGCCGCTCCAGCCGCACAGAGAGGTCACCCGTCACTTGGCCCTCGCGCAGCCCGCGCCGTTCCTGGGCGCCGAGGGTGAGGGTGTGGGTCTGGACGACGTTACGGGAGCGAATCTTGCCGCCACTCAGCACCGGCTCGGGCGCCACGACTTTCAATTGCAGGGTCTGGGGCCGCAGCTCCCGGTCCACGCTGGGCGACACCGGGGGAGCCTGCCCGGCGGTCAGCAGCAAGGCGCCCGCGAGGAGGGCGAGCCGCCTGGCCCCGCGCCGCAGGGTCAAAGGAAGAGTCATCGTGGCGTCCTCCGGAAGGGCGGGACGAGAAGAGGGTCAGTCGCCACTTCGGGCCTGACCCCCTCCTTGCCGCGCCCGGTCAGTTGGGGGGAAGCAGCACCGTGTCGATCACGTGGATGATGCCGTTGCTGGCCCGCACGTCCGCGCGGGTGACGGTCGCGTCGTTGATCCGCACCGTGCCGCCGCTGGCGTTGATGCGCACGTTGGCGCCCTGCACGGTGCGGGCGCTGCTCAGGCGCGTCACCTGTGCGGCGGTCACCCGGCCGGGCACGACGTGGTAGAGCAGCACGGCGCGGAGCTGCGCGGGGTTGTTCAGCAGGGCCTGAAGCTGGTCGGCGGGAATCTTGGCGAAGGCCGCGTTCGTCGGGGCGAAGACGGTGTAGGGGCCGGGCTGCGACAGCGTTTGCGTCAGTCCGGCGGCCTGCACCGCTGCGAGCAGCGTGCTGAAGTTGGGATCGTTCGAGACGATCGCGGCGATGGTGTTGCCCGCAGGCACGCTCTGGCCGCCCCCCGCGACGGCGGGCGAGGCGAGCAGGAGCACGGTGCTGATCCACATCAGGCGCTGCTTCACGGTAGACCTCCCTGGAGTCCGCTTCCAGCAGGGACGACGCCGGGGAGGGCCTGTCCCTCCCGAACCGGGCGCCCGACCTCGCATTGATGAGTTCCCTTGCCTGGAAGGCTCCCGCAGCGTAAGCGGCCTCTGCTGTCCGGGGGGTACGGGGCCGTACAATCCCGCGCCCACAAGGCCTCTTAACGGGAGATACAGGGAACGCTCAGGCCGGGAGGGTCAAGGGGCGTGGTGGCCGCGTTCCTCCTCAATTCGCCCGTCGAGCAGGTGCAGCGCCCAGTCTGCCCGCCCTGCTTGCCGCTCGTCGTGGGTGACCAGCAGCACCCCGGACCCCTCCTCCCGCGCGAGGCCGAGGAGCAGGTCGGCCACCCGGTCGGCGTTCGCCCGGTCGAGGCTCCCGGTCGGCTCGTCGGCCAGCACGATGGCGGGGCGGGTCACGAGCGCCCGGGCCAGCGCCACTCGCTGCCGCTCGCCCCCTGACAGCACGCCGGGCAGGTCGCGTTCGCGTCCCGACAGGCCGACCCGCTCCAGCAACCCCCGCGCCCGCTCCTCGCCCGCCTCGCCGCTCAGCAGCGCGGGCACCCGCACGTTGTCCAGCACGCTGAGGTCCTCCAGCAGATAATGGTGCTGAAAGACCAGCCCCACCCGCCCGGCCCGCCGCCGCGCCCGCGCCTGGGTGTCCAGCGTGTCCACCCGCTCGCCCGCCCACCAGACCTCGCCGCCTTGCGGGGTATCCAGGCCCCCCAGCAGGTGCAGCAGCGTGCTCTTGCCGCTCCCGGATGGTCCCGAGACGGCCACAACCTCGCCCGGCCCCACCACCAACGAGACGCCGTGCAGCACGATCTGGTCCCCGAAGCCGTGCCGCACCTCGCGGGCTTCCAGGGCGGGGGGCGGGGCTGGAGGGACGCGGGTCACGCGCGGCACTGTAGCGCAAGGGGCGTGCCCCGGCCGGGGACAACACGGGGGCCGGGGCATGCTCTAGCATGCGGCCTGAGATGTCGCTTCTGGACGAGTTGAGAACTTCGCCGCTGTTCCGCGACGTGCCGGAGGCCGCGGTGCGCGAGGCCGCCGGGATCGTGACCCCCCGCCACTTCCGGCGCGGCGAGCTGATCGTCGAGCAGGACGCGGAGGGCGAGGCGATGCACCTCGTCACGCGCGGGGTGGTGCGGGTCAGCCGCGTCAGCGTGGGGGGCCGCGAGCGGGTGCTGGGCGACCTCTACGCGCCGGGCGTGATCGGGGAAACGGCGGTGCTGGCCCGGCAGGAGCGCAGCGCGTCCGTGCGGGCGCTGGATGAGGTCCGCACCCTGATGCTCTACCGCAGCCACTTCGAGCTGATCTTGCGCCAGCACCCCGGCGTGCTGTGGAACCTCGCGGAGATGTTGGCCCGCCGCGTGACCCTCCTGAACGACGAGCTGATCGCCTTCGGGCTGAATACCGAGGCGGCGCTCGCGCACGTCTTCGGCCACCTCCACGCGGTCCGGGTGGCGGCGGGGGTGCCGCGCCCAGAGGTCCTGCCCCTCTCGACCACCGACATCATGGCCCGCACCAGCAGCAGCCGTGAAACGGTCGTGCGCGTTCTCAAGCGCATGGAGGGCCACGGCCTGCTGCGCGTGGGAACCCAGAGCGTGACCCTGATCAACCCGGCGGCGCTCGATCAGGTGTCGCTGGAAGCGGCGGACGTGGACTGAGGGAGAAACCACCACGGGAAAGGCGGAAGGCTCCCATCGGTGGCCTTCCGCCTCTCGCATAACGCCTACGCCTCTTTTTTCAGCAGCACGCTCTTGAGGTACAGGCTCTCCGGCACGCTCAGCAGGTGGGGGTGATCGGCGGGCTGGTAGGTGATCGCCACGACCTCCGCGCCGCACCCGGCCTCGCCCGCCGCGACCCTGGCCGCGTCGAGCAGGTCGTCCACCCGGATGTAGTGGGCACAGGTGCTCACGAGCAGGTGGCCGCCGGGCCGCAGCATCCGCAGGGTGCGGGCGGTGCCGTCGGTGAAGATGCGCTTGGCGCGGGGCACGTCCTCCTTGCGCTTGGCAAGGGTGGGCGGGTCCAGCACCGCCGCCCCGAAGGTCCGCTTCTCGCGCTCCAGGGTGGTGAGCGTCTCGATGGCGTCTCCCCAGCGCACGCCGACCTGCACCCCGTTCTCGCGGGCCTCGCGCTCCAGCACCCCCAGCGCCGCCTGGTCCTTGTCGAGCGCGACGGGTTTGGCCCCCGCCCGCGCCGCGTGCAGGCTGAAGCCCCCGGTGTACGAGTACACGTCGAGAAAGCCCTCGCCGGGCGCCGCGAGCGAGCGCATCAGCCGCCGGTTGTCGCGCTGGTCCAGAAAAAAGCCCGTCTTCTGCGCGTCAAAGGGGCTGAAATGCAGCGAGAGGTCATCTTCGTGGAAGGTCACGCGCTCCGGTACATCGCCCCACAGCACGCCCGTGCGGAGCTCCAGCCCCTCACGGCGGCGCTCGCCCGTGTCGCTGCGCTCGAAGGCCGAGGTCGCGCCCGTCTCCTCGCGCAGTGACCGCAGAATCAGGTCGCGGTGGCGCTCCACCCCCGCGTTGCGGAACTGCACGCTCAGCACGTCCCCGAACTGGTCGGCCACCACGCCGGGCAGCCCGTCGGCCTCGGCATACAGGACGCGGCGGGCGTCAGTGTTCTCGATGCGCCCCTCGCGCCGGGCCAGCGCCGCCCGCACCCGCGAGCGGTAGAAGGCGAGGTCAATCGCCTCGCCCGGCGTCCACGTCAGCATCCGCAGCGGCGTCGCGCCCTGCGGGTTGAAGTACCCGCGCCCGACGAGCGACCCGTCGGGTGCCCGCACGTCCACGACCTCGCCCGCCTCTATCCCCGGCCCCGCCTCCCCGATGTCCCCCGCGTGCCCGAAGGGGTAGCGCCCCGAAATGCGCCGCACCGCCCCCGGCTTCAGGGTCACGCTTGCCAACCTGCTCGCCTTCGTCATGGGTGCAGGCTAGCAGGGGCAGGAGGGCACCCCGCTCTGCCATCATCGGGCGCATGGAACAGTTCGCGCAGTTCGTGGTGGGCGGCCAGCGGGTTTACGGAATGCTGCACGTCCCCGAGGAACACAGCCTGGGGGGCGGACGCCCGGCGCAGGGCTGGCCCAGCGTGGTGATGCTGCACGGTTTTACCGGCAACCGGGCCGGGGACCACCGCCTGCTGCCGCTGTTCTCGCGGTACCTGGCGGCGCGGGGGGTGGCCTCGCTGCGCTTCGACTTCCGGGGCAGTGGCGAGTCGGAGGGAGACTTCTCCGAGATGACGGTCACCCGCGAGGTGGAGGACACGGAGGCCGCCTTCGGGTACGTGCGCGGCCTCCCCATGCTCGACTCCGAGCGGGTGATGCTCCTCGGCTTCAGCATGGGCGGCCTCGTCGCGGCCCTCGCCGCCGAGCGGGTGTGGCCCCACCGCCTCGCGCTGTGGGCACCCGCGCTGCCGGAGCTGTGGCTGGGCTTCTTGCGCGGCGGATACGCCCCCCCGGTCATCCGCGACTACGGCGGCTGGCCGCTGGGCCGCGAGTTCCTGCTGGAGATGCCCCGCGTACGGCCCCTGGAGGCCGCCGCCCGCTGGGGAGGGGTGGCCCGCGTCTTCCACGGCGACGCCGACACGGTCTGCCCGCCCGCCTTCGGGGTGCGCTACGCCCAGGCCCTCGGCTGCGATGCGGTGGCGATTCCCGGTGCCAACCACACCTTCGACTCGCTGGACGCGGTGGAGATGCTCTACCGGGAAACGGGAGGGTTCTTGACGGGGGGATAGGGAAGAGGGCCGGGAGATGATCCCCGGCCCCTTGTCTCCCAGCTCCCTACAGCGCCAGATACGCCTCCCGCACCGCCGGGTCCGCGAGCAACTCCGCCCCGCTCCCCTCCTTCACGACCTGCCCGTTTTCCAGCACGTAGGCCCGGTGCGCGAGCTTGAGGCTCAGGCCCACGTTCTGCTCGACGAGCAGCACCGTCACGCCCTGCTCATTGACAGCCTTGAGCGCCTCGAACACCGTCTGGGTCATCAGCGGCGAGAGGCCCAGCGAGGGTTCGTCCACCACCAGCACGCTGGGGCGGCTCATCAGTGCCCGGCCCACCGCGACCATCTGCTGCTCGCCGCCCGAGAGCGTTCCGGCGAGCTGCCCCGCCCGTTCGCTGAGGCGCGGGAACAGGTCGTAGACGTGCGCCAGCGTCTGCGCCTGCACCGCCCGCGCTTCCGGCCGCATCGCCGCGCCGAGTTCGAGGTTCTCGCGCACGGTCATCAGCGGGAAGAGTTCGCGGCCTTCCGGGACGTGCCCCAGCCCCAGCCCCACGATCTGCGAGGGCGCGGCGCGGGTGATGTCCCGCCCGCCCAGCGTGATGCGCCCTGCCGAGGGTTTGACGACTCCGCTCACGGCCCGCAGCGTGGTCGTCTTGCCCGCCCCGTTCGCCCCGATCATGGCGACGAATTCGCCGGGAGCCACCCGCAGGCTCACGTCCCACAGCACCTGCACCTTGCCGTATCCGGCGGCGAGGTTCTCGATCACCAGTTCCTGGCCCTGGGTGCGGCTCGCGGCCGGATTCATCTGTGTCGCCGTCATGCGTGAAGTCCTTCCTCGGTGCCCAGGTATGCGGCAACCACCTGCGGGTTGGCCGTGACCTCGCGGTAGGTGCCCTCGGCGAGCACCTGTCCCTGGTCCATCACAACGACCCGGTCGGCCAGGTCACGCACCACCGGCATGATGTGTTCGATAAACAGCACGCTGACCCCGCTGTCGCGCACGCTGCGGACGAGCCCCACGGCCTCCTGCGCCTCCCCCGGCCGCAGCCCGGCCATCACCTCGTCCAGCAGCAGCACGCGCGGCTGCGTGGCGAGGGCACGGGCGACCTCCAACCGCTTGTCTTGCAGCAGGGTCAGCTCGTGGGCCTCCTTGTCGGCGTGGGCGGCGAGGCCGGTGCGTTCCAGCAGGTCGTAAGCCCGCTCGCGCGCCTGTGGCAGCGTCATCCCGCGCTTGCCGAACAGTGCCCCCACCGTCACGTTCTCGTGGACAGTCATCTCCGGAAAGGGCCGCACGATCTGGAAGGCCCGCCCCAGCCCCGCGTGGCACCGCGCCTCCATCGGTTCGGCGGTCACGTCGCGCCCCAGCAGGTGCAGCCGCCCCGAAGTCGGCCGGTACACGCCCGAGAGCAGGTTCAGCAGCGTGGTCTTGCCCGCCCCGTTCGGCCCGATCACCGCCAGAATCTCGCCGTCGTACTGGCTGAAACTGACGTTCTGCACCGCCAGGAGCCCCCCGAACCGCTTGCTGAGCCCTTCGGCCCGCAGCACCACGTCACCCTGACCCACCGCTGAAGGCTGCACACCCACCGCCGTCATACGTCCCCCCCATGCTTGCCCCGCTTGAACAGGCCCATCAGGCCGCGCGGCAACCACAGGATGCTCAGCATCAGCACCAGCCCGTACACGACGAGGTAGCCGTTCTTGATGGAGTTGTGCAGGATTTCCTCGGCCACGCGCAGCACCGTCGCTCCCAGAATCGGTCCCAGCGTGGTGTACAGCCCCCCGAAGATGGAGGTTGTCAGCGGCGCGATGGAGTTGGCGAGGCTGAAGGTCTCCAGCGGGTTGATGAAAAAGGTCTTGCCCGCGTACAGCACCCCGCCCAGCGCAGCCAGGAACGACGAGATGAAAAAGGCCAGCAGCTTGTACTTCACCACGCTGACCCCCAGCACCCGCGCGGTTTCCTCGCCCTGCCGGATGGCGGCGAAGGCATGGTGCAGGCGCGAGCGCCGAATGGCGAGGCTCACGAGCGCGGTGAACAGCAGGATGCCGAACGCGAGGAAGTACTGTGCCCGCGCGTTCCCGCCCAGCAGCGCCGGAACCAGCAGGCCGTTCGCGCCGCCTACGGTGGCTTCCGGCAGGTTCTGGATGATCGTCCGCACGACCTCCGTGAAGGCGAGCGTGGCGATGGCGAAGTACATCCCGCTCAGGCGCATGGTCACGGCGCCCAGAATCAGCGAGATCAGCCCGGCGATCAGCGCGGCGACCGGCATCGCCAGGAACCAGGGCATGACCTTGCCGAGCAGCGCGAAGCCGTAGGCCCCCAGCCCGTAGAAGGCGGCGTGCGCGAGGCTCACCTGCCCGCTCCGCGCCAGGATGTCCCACGACAGCGCGAGCACCCCGGCCACCAGCGTGAAGAAGGCGATCTGGAGCAGGTACTCGGCCCGCTCGCCCAGCGGCAGGAACGGGAACACCAGCGCCAGGAGGAAGAACAGGCCCAGCGGCACCAGCGCCCGCAGCGGCACGTCGGGACGGCGCACCACGGCGCGGCCCCCGTCCATCGCCCGGCTCATCTGGCCCCCCGATAGGAGCGGTAGACCAGCGTGGCGAAGATCAGCAGAAAGAACACCGCGTCACTCCATCCCCCGCCGCCCGGCACGTAAGTCTGCACCAGCGCCTCCGACACGCCCAGCACCACCGACGCCCACAGCACGCCCGTCAGGTTGCCCAGCCCCGCCATCACGATGATCGCGAAGGCCTTGAGGGCGAACACCAGCCCCACCGTGGGCGAGGCGAACAGCAGCACCGCGACCAGCACGCCCGCAATGGCCGCCAGCGCACAGCTCACCCCGAAGGCGATCAGGTACACCCGGTCCACGTTGATCCCGATCAGTTGCGACCCCCGGCGGTTCTGCGCCACCGCCCGCATCTGGCGGCCCAGGGTGGTGCGGTACAGCACCCCGTACAGCGCCCCCAGAATCAGCACCGCGAACCCGAAGGCGATGGCCTTGGGACCGCCCACGCTGAGTTCGCCGATGGAGAGGCTGCTACCCTGGTACCCGGTCGTCACCGTGCGGGTGTTGCCCCCCAGGCAGATCAGCGCGAGGTTTTGCAGCAAGATGCCCAGCCCGAAGGTCAGGAGCATCTGGTTGAGTTCGGGGGCCAGCAGCACGTGCCGGATGCTGACCCGGTAGGTCAGCGCACCGACGCCGAAGACGGCGAGCGCGGCGAAGGGCAGCGAGATCAGGGGGTCCACGCCGAGGTAGGTGCTCAGCGCCCAGGCGAGAAAGGCCCCGATCATCAGGAACTCGCCGTGCGCGAAGTTCACGATGCCCACCACGCCGACCGCCAGCGCCAGCCCCGACGCGACGAGCGCGTAGATGCCGCTTTGCAGCAGACCGTTGAGCAGGGTTTGTAAAAAGAGTTCCATACAGGCTCCGTAGGGGAGAGGGAAGGGAGGGGGCAAAAGGGGAGCCGCCCCGGTGGTGGCGGGCGGCCCTGGCGGGGGAGTCGGTGGCCGGGCTCTAGATCAGAGGGCCAACCACGGACCCCGTCCGGCTCACTTGCCCCAGACCGTCGTCTTCTTGGCGAACTTCAGCGGGTAGACGGGCGCACGGTCGTCGCCGAGGTACTGGAAGCTCAGCCAGCTTCCGGCCTTGAAGCCCTGGTAGCGGGTCTTGTTGCTCCTCGTGAAGGTCAGCGGGCCGAAGGGCGTCTGGGTGTTCGTCGCTGCGAGCGCGGCAGCCACCTTGTCCTTGTCGGTGCTGCCCGCCTTGTTGATGGCGGCGGCCAGCGTCTTGAGGTTCACGTAGGCCAGCGGCGCGAAGTATTCCTCGGTCACGTTACCGAACTTCTTGCGGTAGGCGTTGACAAAAGCGCGGCTCTGCGCGTTCGGGCTGGTCGGCAGCCACAGGCTCAGGCCCGCCACGTTGTCGGCCAGCCGGTTTTTCTCGAAGCCGACGGGCCAAGAGGGGGGCGTGCCGTAGATCAGGCCCACGCTCAGGTTCTGCTGCTTGATTTCGGTCGCCAGCGGCAGGGCGTCGGTGTCGTAGCCCACCCAGTAGAAGATGTCGGGG
This sequence comes from Deinococcus sp. HSC-46F16, assembly GCF_024171495.1. Lineage (NCBI taxonomy): Bacteria > Thermotogati > Deinococcota > Deinococci > Deinococcales > Deinococcaceae > Deinococcus > Deinococcus sp. HSC-46F16. Next base: position 1,033,349 of record NZ_JALJZW010000001.1, on the reverse strand, counting down.
CGGGCGGCCTTCGCCTTGGAGACGATCGGCCCGAAGTTGCCGCTGCCCGTCTTGAACTTCTCGGTCATCACGACGTTGAAGCCCGCCTTCTTGAAGGCTGCCACCGTGTCGTTGATGCCCGCCGACCCGAAGGGGCCGTCCTCGTAGGCGATGGCGATGTTGCGGGCCTTTTTCGTCACGCGCAGGTGCTTGAAGTAGTCGAGGATCGCCTCGAAGTTGTAGTAGCTCCAGGGGTGGTAGTGGAAGAAGTACTTGTGGTCCGCAAAGGCGTCCTCGACGGGCACCGCCGCCGCGCCGATCCACGCCATGAAGGTGTTGTACTGCTTGGCCGGACCCGAGATCGCGATGGACGTGGCGCTGCTGACCCCGCCCACCATGAAGTCCACCTTCTCCACAGTCACCAGCTTGACGAACTCCGGGACCGCCTTGGCCGGGGAAGAGCCGTCGTCCGCGAATTCCAGTTCCAGAGGGCGCCCCAGCACCCCGCCTGCCTTGTTGATCTCCTCCAGCGCCAGCAGGTAGCCGTTGCGGGCCGCCTGCCCCGACACGCTCCCCGCTCCCGAGAGGGGAAGCAACGCGCCGACCTTCACCGCGCCCGCGCCGGACAGCGCGAGCAGTACGCCCGTCAGAAGCATCTTTTTCATGTTCCAGGGGAGTGTAGCCGGGCGCCGTCACGCCCGCGTTACAGCCGGGGAGCCGCGCGTAGGAGTGTGACCGCCCCGTAACGTCTTCCCCCTACCCTCGGAGGCGACATGCGACAAGGTGAGGACAGGGAGGGCGCGGCGTTCACGCTGGAGGTGGACGCCGCGCTCGGGGGGGTGAAGGTCCCGGTGCGCCTGGGCGGGCGCACGTGGGGCCAGCCCACGGAGGCGCGGGACAACGCCGTGCTGGTGTGCCATTACTACACGGGCACCGCGCAGGCAGCGGGCGAGACGGAGGACGGCACGCCCGGCTGGTGGGCACCCCTGATCGGGCCGGGGCGGGCGGTGGACACGGACCGCTATTTCGTGGTGGCGCTGAACACACCGTCGAACGTACAGGTCCACGACCCGGCCGTCGTGACCACCGGCCCCGACACCCCGCACCCCGACGGGCAGCCCTGGGGCGGACGCTTTCCGGCGTGGGACTTCGCCGACCTGCACGCGCTCCAGCTTGAACTGCTGCGGCAGCTCGGCCTGGAGCGTTGGCACGCGGTGATCGGCCCCAGCTTCGGGGGCATGCAGGCCCTCCAGTGGGCGGCCCGTACACCGGACCTCGCCCCCCGTGTGGCGGCGGTGGCGACCAGCCCGTGTGCGGGGCCAGTGCTGCGGCACGCCTTCGGGCCGCTGCTGCGCGACGTGGCCCCGGCCGGCGGGCTGGCGGGGGCGCTGCGCCTGATCTCCTTCTTCGGGATGGGGGCCGACGGGCTGGAGGCGGCCTTCCGGGACACCGACTTTGGGGACTACCTGCGCTCGCGCTCGGGCACGGCCAGCCTCGCGCACATCCTCGACATCGCGCGGGTGGTGCAGACGCACGACCTGCACGCGGTCGCCCCCCGCCCCGAGCTGTTCACCCGCTGGCGGGACGCGGGAGTGCGCCTGCTGACTGTGAACATCCGGGGCGACCAATTCTTTCCCGCCCATGAGATGCGGGCCTTCGCGGACGCGAGCCGCGCGGCGGGCGTGGCGCACACCCACTTCGACTACGACTCAGACTGGGGACACCTCGGCTGCGTGCAGGACACGGCGGCCCTTGCGGGGCTGCTGCGCGGGCTGTTGGACGACACGCTGCCCGCCGCCGTCCCACCCCCTGACCTCGCGGGCGCGGGGGAGGTGCCCCATGCCTGAGCGCACGCTGGTCGCCCTGCACGGCAATTTCGCCTCCTCCGCGTGGTGGGCCGACCTGCTCGCCGCTCCGCCCCAGGGCTGGCGCGTCCTTGCCCCCGACCTCCCCGGTTTTGCGGGCACGGCTCATGAGGGCGAGGTCGCCATCGCCGCCTACGCCAACTGGCTGGAGGGCTGGCTGACCGCTCAGGGCGTGACCCGCCCAGTGCTGCTGGGGCACTCGCTGGGGGGGGCGGTCGTGCTGGAAGCGGCGGCCCGTCGCCCCGACGCCTACGCCGGATTGGTCCTGGCGGCGTCGGCTCCCCTGACTGGCCTGGTCACCCCCGAGGAGAATTACCCCGTGCTGGACCTGCTGCGCGGCAATGCGGGGTTGCGCGAGATGAGCCTGGGGGCGCTCTTCCCATCGCGCCGCCCCGACAACTTCGCCACGCTGCTGGACCACGCGGGCCAGATGGCGCCGAGCCACTACAGCGGCAACGCCCGCGCCCTGGCCGCGTGGAGCGTGGAGCCGGGGCGCCTCGCCGGGCTGCCCGTGCTGGTGCTGGGGGGCGAGCTGGACGCGCTGGTCACGCCGGAACTGGTGCGGGCACAGGCCGCCGCGCTGGCGACGGACGCGACCGTGCTGCCCGGCGTCGGCCACGGCTTCCCGCAGGAGGACCCCGCCACCTTCCGTGCCCTGCTGGAAAAGTTCCTCAATACACTGTCCTGATTTACCCTGGAGCCGACATGAACAAGGTCTACCCGAGCGCCCGTGAGGCGCTGCAAGATGTGGTCGCGGACGGCCAGACCGTCGCCGTGGGGGGCTTCGGTCTCTGCGGGATTCCCGAGCAACTGATCCTCGCACTGCGCGACAGTGGGGCGAAGGACCTCACCGCCGTGAGCAACAACGCGGGCGTGGACGGCTGGGGCCTGGGGCTGCTGCTCCAGACCCGGCAGATTCGCAAGATGATCTCCTCCTACGTGGGCGAGAACAAGGAATTCGAGCGCCAGTACCTCGCCGGAGAGCTGGAGCTGGAATTCACCCCCCAGGGCACCCTCGCCGAGCGGATGCGGGCCGGGGGCGCGGGGATTCCCGGCTTCTACACCAGGACGGGCGTGGGCACCGTCGTCGCGGACGGCAAGGAGCACAAGGACTTCGACGGCGAGACCTACATCCTCGAACGCGGCATCCGCGCCGACCTCGCGCTCGTCAAGGCGTGGAAGGCCGATAAATCCGGCAACCTCGTCTACCGCAAGACCGCGCAGAACTTCAACCCGATGGCCGCGACCTGTGGGCGCGTGACGGTCGCCGAGGTCGAGGAGATCGTGGAGGTGGGCCAGCTCGACCCCGACGAGATCGACACCCCCGGCATCTACGTGCAGCGCGTGGTTTTGAACCCTGAGCCCGAAAAGCGAATTGAGCAGCGGACGGTGAGGAACTGATGCCCTGGACCCGGGACGAAATGGCGGCCCGCGCCGCCCGCGAACTCAGTGACGGCTACTACGTGAACCTCGGCATCGGCCTGCCCACCCTGGTCGCCAACCACATCCCCGAAGGCGTCAGCGTGATGCTGCAATCCGAAAACGGCCTGCTCGGCATCGGCCCCTTTCCCACCGAGGACGAGGTGGACCCCGACCTGATCAACGCGGGCAAGCAGACGGTGACGGCGCTGCCGGGCGCGAGTTTCTTTTCCAGCGCCGACTCCTTCGCCATGATCCGGGGCGGGCACGTCAACCTCGCCATTCTGGGCGCGATGCAGGTGTCCGAGCGGGGCGACCTCGCCAACTGGATGATTCCCGGCAAGATGGTCAAGGGGATGGGCGGCGCGATGGACCTCGTGGCGGGCGTGCAGCGCGTGGTCGTGCTGATGGAGCACGTGGCGAAGGGGGACGCGCACAAGATTCTCCCCGAATGCACCCTGCCGCTGACCGGCAAGGGCGTGGTGGACCGCATCATCACCGACCTCGGTGTGCTGGACGTGACGCCGGAGGGCCTGAGGCTGGTCGAACTCGCCCCAGGTGTGACGCTGGACGAGCTGCGGGCGAAGACGGGCGCTCCGATTCACGGGTAGGGGAGAGCAGGCGGGCTGGGCGCTTTTGCGGGGGCGTCCGGCCCTCGTCTGGTTTAGCCTTCGCCCATGCCCCGGCTCCTGCTGCGCGTTCTCCTCGGGCTGGCCCTCCTGGCGCTCATCGCGTGCGTGTTCTCAGGTTTGGTGGCTTTCAGCCTGGGCTTTGGCCCCGATGCACCCCTTCCGCGCGAGGCTGCCACGGTGCTGCTCGTCTGGGCAGGTGCCGGGGCGCTGGGGTCGGGACCGGGCGCGTGGTGGTTGGGCCAGAAACTGAATCACGCCTGACCTACTCCTGAACCGCTGACACCGCCCGCACCCGGCCCCGCACCGCCCCATCCGGCTTGAGGGTCACGCCCGCGACCAGCCCGGTCGGCCCGCCCCCCGGCACCTCCAGATCAAAGTCGCGCAGCACCAGCGCCGCGATCAGCCCCGCCTCCATCAGCGCGAGGTGGTTGCCGATGCACATCCGCGCTCCCGCGCCAAAGGGCAGGAACGCCTCGGGCGTGCGGCCCCCATCCAGCCAGCGCTCCGGGCGGAAGGCGTCTGGCTGCGGCCAGTAACGGGCGTTGCGCTGAATCAGGAAGATGTTCACGCTGACATTGCCGCCCTGGGGCACGTCTACCCCCGCCACCGTGACCGGGGCGGTCGCCTGCCGGGGAACCAGCCACGCCGGGGGGTAGAGGCGCAACGTCTCCTGAATGCAGGCGTTGAGCAGCGGCAGCCCCCGCAGGTCGGCGGCGGTGGGCGTGCGGTCTCCCAGGGCCGCCCGCACCTCGGCCTGGACCCCGGCGCGGACCTCGGGGTGGCGCGACAGGCTCAGGAACAGGAAGGTCAGCAGCGTGGCGGTCGTCTCATGCCCGGCCAGGAAGAGGGTCATCACCTCGTCGCGCAGCTCGGCGTCGGTCAGGCCACCCCTGCCGTCCTCGTCCCGTGCGGCGAGCAGCATGCCCAGCAGGTCCCCGCCGCGCTCCCCGGAGGCCCGGCGTTCGCGGAGAATGCGGTGAACGATGGCGTCCAGGGCCTCTCCAGCAGCCTGCTCGCGGCGGCGGGCGGGGGTAGGCAGGTCCCAGTCCACCAGCGAGCGGATGCGGGCCGAGGTCCGTTCCAGCAGGGGCGGCAGCTCGCGCTCCACCACTGCCAGCTCGCGGTCATCGAGCGCGGTGCCGAACAGCACGGCGGCCACCGCCCGCAGGGTCACGTGCAGCATCTCGGAGCCCACGTCCACCTCCGCGCCGGAGCGGGCCGCCTCCTCCAGCCGGGCCATCAGCGGCGCCACCGCCCCCACGATGTCCCCGGCCATGCCCTCCAGCGCCGCGCGGTGAAAGGCGGGCTGCATCAGGCGGCGGTGCGAGCGCCACGTCTCGCCCTCGGCGGTCAGCAGGCCGCTGCCCAGAAACGGCTCCATCTTCTGAATGCCGCGCCCCTTGCGGAAGCTCGCGGCCTTCGTGACCAGCACCTCGCGGGCGGCGGCAGGCTCGGCCACCACCAGCACCTCGTTCCGCCCGAATCGAATGGGGAACACGTCCCCGTAGGCCGCCCGCGCGTGGCGCAGGAACCCCAGGGCGTCGCGCCGCAGCTCGGGCAGATGCCCTAGCAAGGAGTGGGGCCGAGGACCGGCGGGCCGGGGAAGGGTGGCGGTCATGGGGGCAGTATGCGCCCGCTCGCCGGGGCTGGCTGGGCCGTGTTGGCTAGGAAGGCCGGACGCGCTGCCCCGCCCCCAAACGGCCGTTTGTTAGACTGCCGGGGCAGATGACCCAACCTGACACCCGCGCTCCGGCGCCCCCCACCCCGCAGGGAGCCTGGGCCGAGGCCCTCGCCCGCCTCGCCGCCGACCAGCAGCAGGTCCGCGCGGGCGGTGGCCCCAAGGCCCAGCAGCGTCAGCACGAGAAAAACCGCCTGACCGCCCGCGAACGCATCGCCCGACTGGTAGACGAGGGCACGCCCTTTGACGAACTGATGACCTTTGCCGGATACGGCATGTACGAGGAGGTCGGCGGCTGTCCCAGCGGGGGCACCGTGACGGGCATCGGCACCATTCAGGGCCGTCCCTGGATGATCATCGCCAACGACGCCACCGTGAAGGCGGGCGCGTTCTTTCCCATCACGGCCAAAAAGGTCATCCGGGCGCAGACCATCGCGCTGGAAAATGCCCTCCCCGTCGTCTACCTCGTGGACTCGGCGGGCGTGTACCTGCCCATGCAGGACGAGATTTTCCCCGATCAGGACGACTTCGGGCGGGTCTTCTACCTGAATGCCCGCATGAGTGCCAAGGGGATTCCACAGATCGCCGCGATCATGGGCAACTGCGTGGCAGGGGGGGCGTACCTGCCCGTCATGTGCGACACGCTGATCATGACGGAAGGCTCGGGCCTCTACCTCGCCGGCCCCGCGCTCGTGAAGGCGGCCATCGGGCAGGTCGTGGACTCCGAGGACCTCGGCGGGGCCGACATGCACGCCTCCATCGCCGGAACGGTGGACTACAAGGAACCCAACGACGACGCGGCGCTCGCACGAATCCGCGCTCTGGCCGACCTGTACGCGCAGGGCGACCCGGCCCCCTTTGCCCGCCGCCGCAAGGACGTGGTGCCCGCCCTGGGGCGCGACCTCACCGAGCTGGTGGGCTTCGACGGCTCCAAGACCTACGACGTGCGCGACCTGATCACGTCCATCGTGGACGGCGGGGAGTTTCACGAGTTCAAGCCCGAGTACGGCGAAACCATCGTGTGCGGCTTTGCGCGGGTGGGCGGCTTCCCGGTGGGCTTTGTCGCCAACCAGCGCACCGTGATCAAGAAGAAGCTCAAGTCGGGCGGCGAACCCGGCCTGCGCACCCGCATCGAGGTCGGCGGCGTGATCTACGGCGACTCGGCCGACAAGGCGGCCCGCTTTATCCTCGACGCGAACCAGGCGGGGGTGCCGCTGGTGTTCCTCTCGGACGTGACCGGCTTTATGGTGGGCCGCGACTCCGAGCAGGAAGGCATCATCCGCCGGGGCGCGAAGCTGGTGAACGCCGTGTCCAACAGCGTCGTTCCCAAAATCACCATCATCACGGGCGGCTCGTTCGGGGCCGGGAACTACGCGATGAACGGCAAGGCCTATGCGCCCCGCTTCCTCTTCGCGTGGCCCAGCGCCAAGTACGCCGTGATGAGCGGCAACGCGGCGGCCAAGACGCTGCTCGACATCCAGCTCGCGGCCCTGAAGCGCTCCGGCCACCAGCCCGACGACGAGGAGTTGCAGCGCCTCTACGACGAGGTGAAGGCCAAGTACGACACCGAACTCGACCCCCGCTACGCCGCTGCCCGCCTGTGGGTGGACGAGATCATCCCGCCGCAGGGCACCCGTGACCGCCTGATTCGCGCTCTGGAAGCCTGCGCCCAGAATCCGGCACAGGAAGAATTTAAGGTGGGCGTGTTTCAGGTTTGAGCCGTTTCTCCCTCTCCCCCCGTGGGACTCGCAGAGCTGCTTGCAGAGAGGGCCTTGCGAAGCAAGGGGTGAGGGGGCGTGTGACCAGCTCAGAAGTCGGCAAGACGCCCTCCCACCCAACCAAGCCGCGCCTGGGGGGTGACGGTTCACCCCCTCTGCTCCGCAGCTCTACGAGTCCCAGCCTCCCCCCTCAAGGGGGAGGAGCAGAAGAAGCCAGCACTCCTTTGGAGGTTTCACCCATGACCAGCACCCTCGACCGCCCCGTCAACCCCAACACCGCGCCCCTCAACGACGACCAGCGCACCATCGTCTCGGCCCTCAAGAGCTTCCTGAAGACCCGTGTGGAGCCCGGCGCCGCCGAACGCGACCAGACCGGCGAGTTTCCGTTCGAGATCGTGAAGGAACTGGGCGAGATGGGCATCATGGGTGCCCAGACGCCCGAAGAGTACGGCGGCTCGGGCCTCGATACGGCCACCTTTGCCATGATCATCGAGGAGATCGCGGCGGTGGACGGCTCGCTGTGCCTGACCGTCGCCTCGCACAACTCGCTGTGCCAGGGGCACATCCTCATCGGCGGGACCGAGGCGCAAAAGCAGAAGTTCCTGCCTGACCTCGCCTCCGCGAAGAAGCTGGGGGCCTGGGGCCTGACCGAACCCGGCAGCGGCTCGGACAGCGGCGGCATGGTGTCCAACGCCAAGGAGCAGCCCGACGGGTCGTGGATTCTCAGCGGCTCCAAGAACTTCATCACCCAGGGCAGCGTGGGCGGCACCTACGTGATCCTGGCCCGCACCGACGCGCCGCGCCCCGGCAAGGGCAAGAACGACGGCATCTCCGCCTTCGTCTTCAACCGCGACGAGGTGCAGGGCTTTTCCATCGGGCGCAAGGAGGACAAGCTGGGCCTGCGCTCCAGCGACACCGCGCAGCTCATCTTCGAGGACATCCACCTTCCCGCTGACGCCCTGCTGGGCGAGCGCGGCAACGCCTTCAAGGACGTGATGAAGGTGCTCGACGGTGGCCGCGTGGGCATCGCCGCGATGGGGCTGGGTCTGGGCCGCGCC
>NZ_JALJZW010000001.1:900000-1020000 GCF_024171495.1 Deinococcus sp. HSC-46F16 | reverse complement strand
GCAGGGCCTCGGCTTCGGCGAGGGAGGCGACGGGAAGGCGCACGCCGAGGTCCGCGAGGGGCCGGACCTCCTCCGGGGTGGGGGGGGTCAGTAGCAGGATGGGCTTGCCGGGGGCGAGGGCCGCGAGCGCGGCGGCCTCCTGCGGCACCGCCACCGCGAAGCCCCACACGTCGGGGTGCCGGGCGGCCACGGCCGCGACCTCGGCCAGGCCGTGCCCGTAGGCGTTCGCCTTGACGGGCAGCAGCAGCGGCACCCCCGCCCGCCGCGCGAGGGCCGTGAGGTTGCCCGCGAGGGCAGACTCGGACATCAGGGCCACGGCGCGGGACTGCATCGCCGCGCATGCTAGAGCATCGGTCTGCGGGGGTTTCGCGGGCGGGCGGGCGTGGGAGCGCAGGTCCGTCCCCGTTCCGGCTTTCCGCCCCGCCCCCGGCCCTTTATCCTGCCTTCATGCCCCGTCCCCCCACGGCCGCCCTCCTGCTGTCCGCCCTGCTCCTCGCCGTGCCCGCTGCCGCCCAGACCACCTCCACCCCAGCCTCCCCCACACCCGCCGCGCCGAGTGCGGCCGGGGGCATCCTCCCGCTGGTGTCGGTGGGCGAGCGCTGGCCGCAGGCACAAGAAACCTACGTGATCCGGGTCGCGCCGGGGGACGCGGGCAAACCGCTGGGGCTGGAAGCCTACAGCCCCGGCTTCAACCTCGCGGACTATGTGGACGGGCGCCGGGCGGCGGGCTATTTCGGAGACGAGCTGTACAAGAAAAATGAGCCGTTCGAGAGCACCTTTACCCTGACGGGACCGGGCGGCACGGTCGTGGAGCGGCGCTACGCGTCGGGGCGCGAGCACACCTGGGACAGCCTCTACGCGGGGGGGCTGCCCGCCGGGACCTACACGCTGCGGGTGAGCAGCCGGGGCGACGGCAAGAACTCGTTCGCGCTGCGGGTGGCCGAGCCGTTCAGCCTGGAGACGAGCGACTTTTCGGTCAACGCCCGCGACACCGAGCAGACGCCGCTGCTCGCCGCGCGGCTCACCGTGCCGCAAGCTTGGGTGGGGCAGACCCTCAGCCTGCTGAACTACGACGTGGACGGGGCGCAGGAGGCCGAAACCTGGGTGGTGCAGCCCGGCGGGGCGCGGGTGAACCTGACCACCAGCGCCAACGGGCAGGCCGCGACCGACCGCTTCCCGATCACGCCGGAACTGGTGGGCGAGTGGCAGGTGTATATCCGGGTTTTGCCGACCACCAAGCAGTATTCCAACGCGGTGCGCTACTCCTTCCGGCTGGGAGAGCAGGCCGTGACCGCCCGCGTGGGGGGCTTCGCGCCGCCGACCGGGGCGCGGCTGGAAAACCAGCTCCTGGTGGAAGTCGTGGACCCGCAGGGGCGGGCGATTCCGGGGGCGGGGTACACCCTGATCGGGGAGCGGGTGGTGCGGCCCAGCCTGCCGCCGGGCTACCTGCCGGTGGGGGGCAGCATCGTGCAGGGGACCGGGAACATCGTCTCGCCCACCGAGATCCGTTACCAGCCGGGCTTCACCAAGGTGCGCTTCGTGGCCCGCCCGCCGGAAGGCCAGCTCGCGGTGGAGGCGGTCGCGGTGTACGGGGACCAGCGCATTCCCCTCAGCGGCGTGGCCTTCGAGGTCGCGGGGCAGACGCTGACCGCCCCGGCCACCCTGCCCCTCGCTCCCGGCGAGTACCCGGTCAAGCCGGGCACCCTGGCGGGCAGCACGGTCACGGCGCCCCCTCCCGGCCGGGTCGCGGACGGCGGCACCGCGCGGGTGACCCTGGAATACGTGGTGCGGACCGAGTTGACGCTGGTCACCGCCCCCGACATCCTGAATGCCTGCGACGTGACCCAGCTCACCGCGACCCTCAAGACCGACTTTCCCCAGCGCCTGCCCGCCCGCGTGCGCCTGAACCTGCCGACCGGGTGGGCCAGCGACTACCCGCTGGAGGTGCCCGGCGAGGTGGGGGGCGGGCAGCCCCTGCGCCTCAAGGTCCCGGTGCGGGTGTGCCGCACCGACACGGCGGAGGCGGTCGCCGAGCCGCTGGACCTGCGGGCGACCGGGCAGGCCCGCGTCCGCAATCCCGGCGGGGCCAACGTGACGCGCACGGTGCAGGGCGGCGGCCGGGCCACCCTCACCAAAAGCGTGGACGTGGCGCCTCAGGGCTACGCCGTCACCCTGACCCTCACGGTGGACCGCACCCTGGAGAACGTGCGCCTGATCGACCCCCTGCCCGTGGCGGAGGGGGGCACCTCGGCGGTGCGGGGGCCGCTCACCGTGCAGGGACCCAGCCTCGCGGGGGTGAATGCCCGCGCCGAGGGCGACAGCATCGTCCTCGCGCGGGTGATTCCGGGAACCTACACGGTGGGCTACACCCTGCTCACCGACCAGCCCGCCGACGCGGTGGTGACGGCGCCGGACCTGGCCTGGTGACAGGGGATGTGCACTGGAACGGGGACGGCGGGCGCAGCTTGCCCTCGCTCCAGATCAGAAGCGGGGCTTCACGTCTCCCCCGGCTCACCTGACGTCGGCCGCTCGCCGACGGCGTCACGTGAGAGCGGGACGCGGGTCACCCCACCGGGACCCACCTTGCGTTAAGATGGACTCATGAAGCGTGCGTGGTTCCTCGCCCCGGTCCTGGCTGCCCTGACAGCCTGCGGCACGCTGGGCACGCCCCCGGCCCCCACCACGGGGGACCTGCTGGGGGCACCCACCTCGCTGCAATTGGGCAGCCAACGCCTGCAGGTGGAAGCCGCGCCGCAGCTCGGCGGGGACACGCTGCGGGTGCGCGTGCGGGTGCAGGGACAGCGCGGTGCCGAGGCCCTGCCGCCCCTCGCCGTGACGGGCGTGTACGTCGTGACCCGCGAGGGGGTGTGGTCCGCTCCCGCCGCACGGGCCAGCCGCCAGGGCTGCGGCGAGCGCCCCTGCCTCCAGACCAGCGGGAGCGGGGCGGCGGGCCGGTTGGCAGTGGGCGAGGGCGTGCAGGTCGTGGTCAGCCTGGAAGACCCGCGGGGCCGCGTGCTGTGGTTGCGGGATGCCCGCGTCACCATTCGGGACGAGTAACAGCGATCAACGCAGAGGGGCGAGGTGGAGTTCCCATCCTCGCCCTTTCGCTCCGCGCTTGCCCTACACCCCCACTCCGGCTCCCTCTGCCGTCACCACCCCGTCGCGGACCCGCAGGGTGTGGTCGGCCAACGCCGCCACGTCGCGGTCGTGGGTGATCAGGACGACGGTGCGGCCCTCGCGGGCGGGGGCGGTGAGCAGCTCCAGCACCCGCTCGCCCGTGCGCGTATCGAGGTTGCCGGTCGGCTCGTCGGCCAGCAGCACGTCGGGGTCGTTGGCCAGGGCACGGGCGAGGGCCACCCGCTGCGCCTCCCCGCCCGAGAGCTGCGACGGCAGGTGCGAGGCGCGGCCCGCCAGCCCCACCCGGTCGAGCAGCGCCCGCGCCCGGTCCCGCCGCTCGCGGGGGGGCACGCCCGCCAGCGTGAGCGGGAACTCGACGTTCTCCAGCGCCGTCAGGATGGACACGAGGTTGTGGTTCTGGAACACGAAGCCGTAGTGCGCCAGCCGGAAGTCGGCCCGGCCCGCCTCCGGCAGCGCGTGCAGGTCGGTGCCGTTCACGACCACCCGCCCGGTGGTCGGCGTGTCGAAGCCCGCCAGCAGGTTGAGCAGCGTGCTTTTGCCGCTGCCTGACGGCCCCACCACTGCTGTCAGCCCCGGCGCGAAGGTGTGGGTGAAGGGGGCGAGGGCGGTCACCTGTCCCTCGCCGCTGGGGTAAACCCGCGAGAGGTTCTCCACCTGCAGGGTGCCCATCAGACCCTCCCCAGCGCTTCGGTGATGTTCAGGCGGCTGGCGCTGCGGGCCGGAAGCAGCCCCGAGAGCAGCCCCAGCAGCAGGCTGATGGCCAGGGCCAGCAGCGTGAGCCGGGGCGTCAGGGCCGCCGCGTCAATCCCGGCGAGGTCCTGGGTGTAGAGGTTCACGCCCCAGATGCCCACCAGCCCCAGCAGCAGCCCCCCCACGCCGCCCGCCAGCGAGAGGAGCAGCGACTCGGCCATCACCAGCCCCCGCACGAAGCCCGGCCGGGCGCCGATGGCCCGCAGGGTGCCGAACTCGCGGGTGCGCTCGAAGACGCCCATCATCACCGTGTTCGCCACCGCCAGCCCGCCCACGATCAGGGCGATCAGGCTGATGCCGAACCGCACGGCGTCACTGATCCGCAGCGCCCGGTCCACAAAGGACACGAAGTCCGACTGCGTCTGCGCCTCCACGTCCAGCCGCTCGGCGATGGTGTCGGCCACCGCGCGGGACTGCCGGGGGTCTTCCAGCTTCAGGGCGACCGTGGACACGCGGCCTTCGGCCCCCTCCGCCGCCTGAAGCGTCTCGATCGGCAGGAAGATCAGCGAGTCCACCAGCCCCGACTCGGGCGCGAGCACCCCTATCACCTTCACCCGGCTGCGGCGGTTGAGGTTGAGGGTGCTGCCCAGCCCCAGGTTCAGGTTCTCGGCCGTCTTCGACCCGATGACCGCCACCGCGCCGCCCTCGTCGGCTCCCGTGAGCGCCCGGCCCTGGGCCACCCGCGCGTTGGGAAAGACGTTGGTCATGCCTCCGGCGGCAGGCACCCCGTACAGCACCGCGCTCTGGGTCACGTCGAGGCTGCCGCGCACCGTGACCACCACGGGCGTCACCGCCGTGATCCCCAGCTCGTCCGAGAGGCCGCGAATCTGCCCCACCACCTCCTCGGGCAGGTTGGGCGAGGGCGCAAAGCCCTGCGAAAACCCGCTGAGGCTGACCTGCACGTCGGGGCCGATGCCGCCCAACTCGGCGGTGAACACCTTGCGGATGCCTTCCCCCAGCGACAAGAACACCACCATGCTGGCGACCGCCACCGTGATGCCCAGTGCGGTCAGCAGGGTCCGCACCGGGCGGCGGGTCAGGCCGCGCCACGCGAGGGTCCATAAGTCTTTGCCGTTCATCGGCTGACAGGCTACGCCGCCGGGCCGGGAGAGAGGGCGGGAAGGGCTGCGATGTGTGGGCGGGGCATCTGGATGGCGGTTTTCCCCACCCCCACCCCCCAGAGGGGCAGGGGAGCGGCGCCGCGCCAGGCGAAGGTCGTCCCCCCATCTTCCGGCAGCGCTTGCTCCGCCCACGTTTTCCCTTCCATGCCAGCCTTCCGCCCAGGGGAAAGGCCTCGGCGCGTCCGCGCCGAACGGCTCGTCTGCCTGGAAAGTGGGCTTGCGGGGCGGGGACGTTGAGGGCGGCAGACACAGGGAAAAGACGGCTTAGGCGAGAGCAGGTGAGCGTCTGCCCCTTCCCCCCTGCGGGGGAGGTTGGAAGTGGGGAGGCACCCGCAGCTTGCCCTCACACCAGTCAAAGCCGACACGGCGACACGTTCCGCCCGCCCAACTCTCCCTCACCTCCAGCCCCTACGCTAACGCTCATGCCCCGCCCGCTGCTCCTTCTCGCCCTCCTGTTCGCTGGCCAGGCGGGTGCCCAGACCCTCCTCCCGCTGGACTCGCGCCCGGCGACCCGTGTGCTGCCCTCCCTGATCGCCGGACTGCGCGGCGGTGACGTGCGGGTGCCCCCCGCTGACCTGCTGGGCACGGCGGCGCGGGAAGCTGACCCGGCCACCCTGACCGCGTGGCTGGAGGCGCAGTCCAGCGGGACGCCGCTGGTGGTGGCGCTCGACGCCCTCGCCTACGGGGGCCTCGTGCAGTCGCGCACCAGTCCGTTGACGGCGGCCGAGACGCTGGCCCGCCTGGAGCCGCTGCGGACCTGGTCCGCGAGGACCGGGAGCCCGGTCTACGCTTTCATCACCCTGCCGCGCGAGCCGGACGCCACGGGCCGCGAGCGCAACCTCGCCGTGGTGCGGGAGGTGATGCGCTGGGCGGAGGAGGGAGCCTTCCGCGAACTGCACGTCACCTGGGACGATGCCCTGCCCGGCAGCCCCGCTCCGGCCGAGGGCGCAGCGCTGGCGCAGGAGGCCCCCGCCAACGTCCGCGTCTACCCCGGCGCCGACGAGGTGCTGAGCCTGCTGGTGGCCCGTGCCCTGGCCCCGGCGGGGCGAACCCTGCGGGTGGAGTACAGCGACCCGGCGAAGGCGCAGGAGGTCACCCGTTACGAGGGCATCCCGCTGACCCAGAGCGTGCTGGGCCGCGCCGGGGCGGGCGGCTTTCGGGTGCTTGAAGGCGGACGGGCCGACCTCACCCTCTACGTCTACAACGGCGGCGATCCCCGCCGGGCCGCCCTGCGGGTGAGTGCCCTCTTGCGTCAGGGGCCGGTCGCGGTGGCGGACGTGGCGCAGGTCAACCTGGGCAACGTGCGGCTGTGGCGTGACCTCGCCACCCTGCGGCAGCACGCCAACCTGCGCTCGCTGGCCGCCTGGGGGACGCCGGGCAACAACGTCGGGACGGCCCTGGCCCATGCCCGCCTCAGCCTGGAGGGGGCGGACCCTGTCCGGCAGGACGCGCTGCTGGCCCGCGAGTACGCCAACGACGTGATCTACAGCGCCGAGGTCCGGGCCGCCCTCCGCAAGGCCATCCCGGAAGCGGGGCTCAACACCCCCGCCGGGCAGGCGCGGCTGCTGGAGATTGCCCGCGAGTATTTCCCGCTGAGGGTCGGGCTGACCTACACCCTGGAGGACGCCGCGCTGCCCTGGGGCCGCTCCTTCGAGTGGGACTTCCGGTTGGAGGGGCGGTAGCCTGGGATGGTGCTGGTCCTCCCGGTCGCTGGAGTGATGGTCTTTCTGTTGATCGGAGGGCTGATTCTGCTGGGCGTCACCTCTCTCGTGCCGCGCCGCTCGTGGCCCTGGCTGCTGCCCATCGGCTGTCCCGTGCTCGCGCTGTGGCCGCTGGCGCTCGCGGCACTGACCCGGTGAGGCGCGGCGTTTGGCTCGGCGGGGTGGCCCTGCTGAGCGTGGGCTTCGTGGTCTGGGGCTTTGCCGGGTCGTCGTTTTCCACGGGCCTGGCTGTTGCGGGGGCGCTGGGAGCCGCGTTGCTGGGGCTGGCCGTCTTCGCCCGTGTGCGGTCGGGACCACCGGGAAGGGGTGTGGCGGCCATCGTGGGCACCCAGTTCCTCTCCCTTGTCCTGTGGACCCTCGGGGGGCTGCTGTGGGCGGGGCCGCCGCGTGAGCTGCCGCATTTTGCGTCGCTCTCTGGATTCAACCTGGAAGACGTTCAAGGTCGCTGGGCACGGGAGGACGGGCAGGTCTATGAGCTGCGGGGAACGTCCCTCTGCCCGATACGGCAGCCGGACCGACCCTACGCCGTGGCTCCCGCCGACCCCTGCCTCCGTCTGCTGCCTGAGCACCGAGGCTTTTCCCTGCTGCTGGACGACGTCGCTCTGCCCCTGCGAACCTCCCGGCGCTGGGGACGCGAAGTGATGGACGCGGGAATGTTTGGCTTGAAGTTTTCCCGCCCGACTGACCCTACGCCGTGACCGCCTCCGTTTTCTCCCGGCCCCCCACGCTCAGCAGCAGCGCGGCCCCGATCACCAGCGCCGCGCCCACCAGCGCGACCGCCGAGAGCCTCTCCCCGAACAGGGCCGCGGCGAGGCCCGCCGCCACGACGGGTTCCAGGCTGGCGATCACGCTGGCGCGGGTGGCGGGCAGGTGTTTCAACCCCGCACTGTAGGCGAGATAGGCGAAATAGGTGCTCAGCACCGCGATTCCCGCAAGGCTGGCCCACGCGGCGGGCGTCTTGGCGCTGAACTCCACGAAGGGCAGCAGCCCCAGCGCCCCCACGGGAAGGGCCACGGCATACAGGGCGGTGGGGGCGTAGCGCCCGAAGAACCCCTTGCCATACAGGTAATACAGGCTGTACGTCAGCCCCGAGAGCAGCCCCCACCCCAGCGCCGCCCCGGTCACGGTCACGCCCTGGCCCCCGCCCAGGCTGATCAGGGCGATGCCCCCCAGCGTGCCCGCGACGGCCAGCGCCTCCCGCCCGCCCAGCCGCTCGCGCAGCAGGCCCCAGCCCAGCAGCGCGACGAAGGCGGGCGCGGTGTACAGCAGCACCGAGGCGAGGCTGGCCCCGCCCGTCCGCACGGCGAGCTGGTAGGCCCCGTAGAACACACTGACCCCGGCCAGGCCGAACGCAGCGGTCACTCCCAGGTCGCGGCCACGCGGCAACGTGGCGCGGGTCAGCCCGGCGTGCAGGGCGAAAAGGCCGCCCCCCAGCGCGGCCCGCCAGAAGGCGACCTCCAGCGCCCCCACGCCCGCCCCCTGAGCGCCCTTGCCCAGAATCCCCAGCAGGCCCCACAGCACGGCGGCGGTCAGGATCAGCCCGGCGGGGGAGGGCTTCACGCCGGGGTCCGCCGCGAGCGCACGGTCGCCACGATCACGGCGAGCAGGCCCAGGCCGCCCAGCGCCGCCAGCGTCAGGGCGCGGGTGTCGCGGGCGCGGCCCACTGGGGCCAGGGTGCCCCGCGTGAAAGGAGCCACGTCGCCCGCCGGGGCCAGCACGTCCACCGGAACGGGAGCCCCCGCGCGGCCCGCTTGCAGCACGGCCGGGCCGGGCGCAGTGACCGGGCGCAGCACCCCGGCCGGGGTCAGGGGCGAGTACACGCTGGAGGTGACCCAGTAGGCGTACTGCCCCGGAGGAATCGCCGCGTCCACGATCAGCCGGTTGCCCTCCAGCCGCACGGTGGGGTCCTCCAGGGGCGTCGGCTCGTCCCCGGCTTCCGCCACCCGCGTGAGCCCGCTTCCGAAGCCGGTCACCCGCAGGTGGTAGGTCCAGCCCTGGCTTCCGGTGGTCATGCGCAGGTCGGCCAGTTCGCGCTCGCCGCCCACGCTCCCGCCCACGAAGATGTCGGTCACGTTGGCCGAAAAGCCGGAGGGTGCCTGCCAGGGATTCTCGATTCGCTCCAGCCCCACCGTGAAGCGCATCCCGTTCCCCACAGGCTCGGCCTGAAAGGAGCGGAGGTCGAAGACCGCCTCGGGCACGGCGGGGCGCCGGGGCAGCACGTAGCCGCCGTCCCCCCGCGCGTCCCCGGCTGGGTCGGGAACGGAAAGCAGCGTCCCCGTGAGCAGGGTGGCCGTCAGCAGCGTGAGCACGGGCGCCAGCATAGCTCAGGGCTCAGGACCGGCCCGCCGCCCGGAGGCCGCGTGCAGAGGGAGAACCGTGTGCGCTGCTGACCCTCTCCCCACGCCATCTAATCCACGGAGGCAAAGAGATGGGTCTTCGGGTTCCTCCTCCTGGCGGGGACTGGGACAGCTCGCACCGCGAGAGGCTGGGTGGGGGGTGGACGGCAACGCCGTCCCCATCCGCGAGAAACGCGCAAGACGGCCGCCCATGAACCCCTTTCCTGGCCTCCCTACAGCGTCATCCGCTTCGGCGTCAGGGCCACCAGCGCCTCCGCCAGCGCGTCGGGGTCGTGCCGGGCCTGCTCGCCGGGGTGCAGCAGGGGCGCGGGCCGCAGCCGCCCGCGCAGGTCGCCCCCCACCGCGCCGGGGTCCAGCACCTCGGCCCCCTCCCCGGCGTAGCGGGCACGGACGGGGGGCGGAATCGGCGTGCTGTTCACCAGCACCCAGTCGGGCGTGCGGCGCAGGTGGCGGGTGACCGCGCCCACGTGCTCCGCCAGCCCCAGGCCGGTCGTCTCGCCGGGTTCGGTCATCAGGCTGGCGACATACACGACGGGCGATCCCGACTCGCGGATCGCCCGCGCCACGTCCGGCACCAGCAGTGCGGGCAGGATGGAGGTAAAGAGGCTGCCCGGCCCCAGCACGATCAGCTCGGCCTCGCGAATCGCCTCCAGCACGGCGGGCAGCGCGGGGAGGTCTGGAGGATCGAGGCGCACCGCCTCCACCCGCGCCTCGCCCACCTGCGCGGCCAGCCCGCTCTCGCCGCGCACCTCGCGCCCGTCCGAGAGCCGCGCCACCAGCGTGCTGGGCGTGGTCGTGGCCGGAAAGACCTGCCCGCGCACCCGCAGCACCTCGTGCACGTCGCGCATGGCGTCCTGGAGGCCTCCCTGTTCCTCGGAAAGCGTGGCGAGCAGCAGGTTCCCGAAGGTGTGCCCCGCCAGCCCCTCGCCCCGGTCGAAGCGGTGCAGCAGCAGCCTGGAAAGCACCGGGCTGTCCGAGAGCGCCGCGTAGCAGTCGGTCAGGTCGCCCGGCGCGATCATGTCCAGCGACTCGCGCAGCCGCCCGCTGGACCCCCCGTCGTCCGAGACGGTCACGACCGCCGTGATGTTGCTGGTGTGCGCCTTGAGGCCGCTGAGCAGATTGGACAGCCCCGTGCCGCCCCCCACCGCCACGATGCGCGGGCCACGGGCGAGCGTGCGCGTGGAATAGATCACGTCCAGCGCCTGATCTGGAGCCGTGCCCGTCGAGCGCAGCATGGAGCGGTTGAGCATCAGGATGCTCAGCAGCGCCCCGACCAGCGCCAGCGCCATCACCCCCATGCCGCCCACGTAGAGGGGCATCACCTCCGGCGAGGTCAGCGCGTTGAGCCACAGAATCCAGCGCGTCGCCACGAAATGCAGCGGCCCGGTCCAGGTGAAGTGCAGGAAGCCCACCGCCCCGATCAGCGTGCAGGCCACGAACAGCGCCAACCAGCGTTTGACCCCCAGCCCCGGCGCGAGCCACATCCGGGCGCGGCGGGCACGGCCCGGCCTGGGGCGCCGTTCTTGCCGGGGGGTGGGTGTCATGCCTCCCCACCCACCCGCATGTCGCGGTGGTCGGCGACCTGTGCCCCCAGGTCCGCGAGGTCCTGCGCCAGCCGCGCCGCCACCGCCACCGAGCGGTGCTGCCCCCCGGTGCAGCCGATCGCCACCGTGTACCCATGCCGCCGCGCCGCCCGCGCCCGCTCGGCACTCGCCCGCACGAAGTCGCGCACTTCCTCGTAAAAGCGCTCGGACTCGGCGTCCTGAAAGACGTACCCGGCCACGTCCGCCTCCAGCCCGGTGCGGGGCCGCAGTTCGGGGACATAGTGCGGGTTGGGCAGTGAGCGCACGTCCACGACCAGGTCGGCGTCACGCGGGGGCGTGTGCTTGAAGCCGAAGCTCAGCAGCCGCAGGTCGAAGTCCTGTTCCAGACGGCAGGCCCGCAGCACCCGCTCCGCAAGCTGCGCCGGGGTGAGGTTGGTCGTGTCGATCACGGTGTCTGCAATGGCCCGCAGCGGCGCGAGCAGGTCGCGCTCGCGCTGGAAGTCCAGCATCAGGTTCTCGCCCAGCGGATGTTCCCGGCGCGAGAGGTTGTAACGCCGCAGCAAGACCTCGGAGGTCGCCTCCAGAAACAGCACCCGCAGGTCCTCACGCCGCCGCGAGAGCCGCACGTAGCTGTCTTCCAGCGCACTCAGGAAGTCGCGGGTCCGCGCGTCGGTGCTCACCGCCACCCGCTCCAGCCCCCGCGCGGTGGCGAGGTCGTGCATCGCCCCCCACAGCTCGGGCGGGAGGTTGTCGGTGACGTAGAAGCCCGCGTCCTCCAGCGTCCGCAGCGCCGTGCTTTTGCCACTTCCCGACAGGCCGGAGACGATCACGAACATGCGGGCAGTCTAGGGCGTGGGGAGCAAGGCAGAGGGGCAGCAGGCTCGCGCCCCTGCCCCTCCCGGCTGGAAGCTGGCCGCTTACCTCACCTTCGTGCCGCTCGGCAATTCCAGCCGCGTGCCCACCAGATCGAGGTTCCCGTGCTCGTCCTCGGCGGCGAGGATCATGCCCTGCGACTCGATGCCGCGCAGCTTGGCGGGCTTGAGGTTGGCGACCAGAATGACCCGGCGGCCCACCAGGTCTTCCGGTGCGAACCACTGGCGGATGCCGCTGACCACGGTGCGCGTTTCCTCGCCCATCTTCACCGTCAGCTTGAGCAGCTTGTCGGCCTTGGGGACCGCCTCGGCCTCCATGACTTCCGCGATGCGGAGGTCCACCCGCGCGAAATCGTCGATGGAGATCAGGGGCTCGGTGGGCGCGGCCGTCTCGGTGGGCTGGGCGGCGGGCTGCGGGGCGGGCATCGTTTCGGGGGTCTGCGTCTTGGGGGTCTGGGTCATGGCCTTTTTCTCTTTCTTGGGTTTGGAGGGGGGAGGGGTGGGGGCCGTGTCCGCCTTGGGTTCCGGCTTGGGAAAGAGGACCGGGCCACCCGGCACCTGGGTCCCAGCCGGAATCAGGCCCCAGGCCGACGCGAGCGGATAGCTCTGCCCCGCCAGCCCGAGTTGCACCCGGAGTTCCTGCGCCTTGGCAGGAATCACCGCTTCCAGCGCCACGCTCGCCACCCGCAGGCCCTCGGCGGCGGTGTACAGCACGGTGTCGAGCCGCCGCTGGGTGTCCTCCGACTTCGCCAGCGTCCACGGGGCACTCTCCGCGATGTAGCGGTTGAGGTCGCGCACGAAGTTCATGGCGGCCTCGATCGCCATGTTGACCTTCAGGTCGTCCACCAGCCGCAGCACCTCGCCGGGCAGGGCCAGCGCCGCCGACTCGATCTGGTGCTCGCGCGTGCCCTGTTCGCAGGCTTGCGGGAGCACGCCGCCCCGGTACTTCTGGATCATGCTGACCGTGCGCGAGAGCAGGTTGCCGAGGTCGTTGGCGAGGTCGGAGTTCAGCCGCGACACCAGAATTCCCTCCCCGTAGGGGCTGTCGGCTCCCAGCGACGCCTCGCGCAGCAGCGTGTAGCGAATCGCGTCGGCGGGGTACTTCGCCACCAGTTCTTCCGGGTCGATCGCGTTGCCGAGGCTCTTGCCCATCTTGCGCCCGTCCTCGGCGAGGATGTGGCTGTGCACCACCAGACGGCGGTACACCGGCAGCCCCGCTGCCCGCAGCATGGTGGGCCAGAAGACCGCGTGCGGCTTGAGGATGTCCTTGCCGATCACGTGCCACGCGGTCCCGATGGTGTCCTCGCCCAGGCCGAGGCTGACCGGCCCCGAGACGTAGTTCAGCAGCGCGTCGAACCACACGTAGGTCACGTGGTCGGGGTCCCAGGGCAGCTCGATGCCCCAGGGCACCCGCGCCTTCGGGCGGCTGATGGAGAGGTCGCCGATGGGCTCGCGCAGCATCTCCAGCACCTCGTTGCGGTACCCGGCGGGGCCGATGAAGTCGGGGTTGGCCTGGATGTGCTCCAGCAGCCACGCTTGGTACTTCTCCATCCGGAAGAAGTAGTTGGCCTCGCGCCGCCGCTCGGGTGGGTCCTTGTCACCGGGGAAACGGCGCACCCCATCCGGCCCCTCCACCAGTTCCTTTTCGGTGACGTAGCGCTCGGCGCCCACCGAATACAGGCCCTCGTACTCCGCGAAGTAGATGTCGCCCGCGTCGTACACGCGCTGCAAAATCTCCTGCACGTAGCGCTTGTGGCGGTCCTCGGTCGTGCGGATAAAGTCGTCGTAGCCGATCTCCAGCCGGTCCCACAGCCCCCGGAAGCCCCGCAGCGCGAGGTCGTCCACAAAGGCCTGCGGGGTCTGTCCGCTCGCAGCGGCGGCCTTGGCGATCTTCTCGCCGTGCTCGTCGGTGCCGGTCAGGAAATGCACCCGGTCCCCGGCGAGGCGGCGATACCGGGCGATGGCGTCGGTCAGGATCTTCTCGTAGACGTGCCCAATGTGCGGCAGACCGTTGGCATAGTCGATGGCGGTCGTGATGTAGAAGGTGGGCGGCTCGGCCCCCGTTGGTCTGGTCATGCTCGCTCTCTCCCCGCCCGGCACGCTCTGATTCTCGCAGAGGGGGGCCGGGCAACCCCGTCAGGATACGGAAAAACGGCCCAATGGGAGGAGGGACGGGGCGGACTCTCGCGTCTCACCCCGCCCCTCCCGACCGGCCTGTCAGGGACGCGGGGACATTCGCATGGACTTGGCGGCGCGGGCAGTCATGCGGGCAGTGTACCCGGCCGGGGGCGGTCCCGTCACCTTTCCCCCGGTTGGGTGAGGAGTGGCCCCCTAGAATCAGTCGTGTGATTGCCTACCTGAAAGGCACCGTGCGCGAGGTGCGCGACGCGAGTGCCGTGATCGTCGCCGGGGGCGTGGGCTACGAGGTCCACTGCCCGGCGTCCGCCCTGGGCAAGTTGAGTGTGGGCGACGAGGCCGAACTCAACATCCGCCACATCGTGCGCGAGGACGCGCAGCTTCTCTTCGGCTTCAGCGACGCCGACAGCCTGCGCCTCTTCGACCTGCTGACCGGGGTGAGCGGCGTGGGGCCGAAGCTGGGATTGGCGCTGCTCTCGGCCATGCCGGTGAGCGCCGTGGCGCAGGGCCTGCTCACGGGCGACGTGAAGCTGCTCTCCAGCGTGTCGGGCGTGGGCAAGAAGACCGCCGAGCGGCTGGTCCTCGAACTCCAGAACAAGGTGCCCGAGCATCTGGCAGCGGCAGGGACTGCGGGGGGCGGCGCGGCGCGGGCGGCGGCCCCCACCTCGACGGCCGGGCGCGACGCCATCGAGGCGCTGCTGGCGTTGGGCTTCCGCGAGCCACAGGTGCGTGGGGTGGTGGCTGAACTGCTCGCCGCCGACCCGGCCCAAAGTGCCGACGCCCTGATTCGCAAGGGCCTGGGCCGTTTGCGATGAGCCACGGCGAACCCAGCAGCGTCACCCTGCAAGACGGCCCCAGCGACAAGCGGCAGGCGACCCCCGGCACGCCCGAGGAGCAGAAGGTCACTTGGCTGGAACTGTTCTTCGACCTCACCTTCGTGGTGGCCTTTGACCAGCTCGCCAAGCGGCTGGGCGACGCGCCGAGCGGGATCAACCTCGTCAACTTTCTGGTGATGTTCGGGGCGGTGTGGTGGGCGTGGGCGGGCAACACCACCTTTGCGGCGCGGCACGGCAACCAGGAGCGGGTCTACCGTTGGGGCACGCTGGCGCAGCTCCTCACCGTGGCGCTGATGGCCCTGTCCGAACGGGGCGAACTCGCGGAAAACGGCCCGGTCTTCGCCGCCGCCTTCGCCGCCAACCGGCTGATTCTGGTCGCCATGCACGGACTGATGATCCGCAAGGATCCCGACATGGCCGCCTTCGCCCGTCCGCTGATGACCGGGTATGGGCTGGCCGCGCTGATCTGGCTGGGAAGCGCCTTTCTGGGCGGGACCGTCCAACTGTTGGCCTGGGGGGTCGCGCTGGCGGTGGATCTCGTGACGCCGCTGCTGATCAAGGACCGCCACGGCCACGCGCTCCCGCATCAGGAGCACCTGCCCGAGCGGGTGGGCCTCCTCCAGATCATCGCGCTGGGCAACATCGTGACCGAGTTGGTCGCGGGGGGGCGGCAGCGCCCGCTGACCCTGGCCGACCTCGCGCCGTCCTTCTTCGCGCTGCTGGCGGCAGTGGGACTGTGGCGGCTGTATTTCGACCAGGCCCGTGCCCTCCCGGTGCTGGAGGCGCACCGCCGGGGCCGGGTGGGGTCCTTTTTGCTGTGGCTGTACAGCCACATCCCCTTCACGCTGGGGCTGGTGATGCTGGCGGTCGGCATGGGCCACGGCATCAGCGACACCGAAAATGCCCGCGACGCCGTGAACCTGCAACTCGTGGTGTGGTCGCTCTTCTCGCTGCTCTTTTCGCTGGTGCTGCTGCGCTTCACGGCGCTGCGGCTCTCGCACCGCCGGGTCGGGCCCGACCGCAGCCTGCTCGCGCTGCTGGGGGGGCTGCTCGTCACGGCGGGCCTGTCGCTGACGGGGCTGGGCACCCTGCCCCTGCACGCGGCGGTGGCGGCGTTGACGCTGGGACTGGCGGCGATCACCGCTACCGACCCCACGACCGAGCACCTCGGGGACCTGGAGGAGCGGCTGGGGGCGGGCGGGTCGCCGCTGTAGTCCGGCCGCCGGATATGGATTCCGGATCCTCCGTGACGGCCCCTGCGCGGCGCGGCGGTGCCCCCACGCCTCTCCTGTTCCTGCCCGCCCTGCTCCGCAGCTTTGCCAGTCCGCTCGGGGTGAACAGGTGGTGTCACTGCTGGGCCGGAATCCGGATTACTCGGCCAGCACCGCGCCGCCCAGGTCCTCCAGCGCCCGCACGAGGAGCACCTGGGCGCCGGGGACATTCAGGACCAGCAGGTCGGCCAGTTCCTGTTCCGCGTCTCCGGGCGGCTGCACGGTCAGGGTCCCCAGGCCGGGGCGCACCTCCAGCTCGGTTCCGGCGGCCCGCAGGAGCAGGTGGGGATCGCGCGGCAGCCGCAGCCGGGTGAAAGTGCCGTTCCCCGGGAGCGTGGCCTCGCCCCCGGCGACGGGCTGCGCGGCGCGGGGCAGCCCCTCGCGGGCAACGAGGACGGCCCCGCGCAGCCGGGGGGCGGCTTCTTCTCCCAGGTCCAGCCGAGCGCGGGCCTGTTCCAGCACGGCGTCCAGCTCGGCGGAGGAGAGGCGGGCGGCGCGGGCGTGCAGGGCGGCCGCTCCCTTGCGGGCCAGGGTGAGGAGGGCACCCGGCGGGGCGGCGGCGTAGCGGGCGGCGCTGTGGGGTCCCAGGGCGTCCAGATCGACCGGAACGCCGCGCAGCACGCCCGCCACCGCGCGGGCGAGGCGCAGGCCCGCATATCCCTCCTCCGGGCGCAGCAGCGCGGCCACGATCCGCGCCTGCGCGGCCAGCCCGGTCAGGTCCGGCCCCGGCGGGGTGAGCCAGTCCAGGGTCAGGTGCGCCCCGCTGAGGCTCAGGCGCAGGGCGGCGTCCTCCGGCAGCAGCGGCCCCAGCGCCAGTGTCTGCACCCGCTCGGCGGCGGGGCGCCCAGGGTGCAGCAGGGCGACCTCCCGGCCCCCCGGCCCCTCGAGCAGCAGTTGCCACCCTGAACCCACCCGCTCCCAGCGCAATGCCAGGCCCCGCCAGTGCGCTTCCCGCCCGCCCCCCAGGTGCAGGGTCAGGCAGTCACCGTCCGGTGGGGGCGTGGTCAGGGCCGCGTGGGGCGTGGCCGCGTACAGGACCGAGTTCCTGGGCAGGGCCGCGCCGGGGATGAGGCCGGGGCTGGGGGCTCCCTCCAGCAGCGCCCCCAGCCGCCGCCGCACCTCGGCCGCCGCCTCGCGCAGCAGCGGGCGCTCGTGGGTGCCCTGCCCGGCCGGGTGCGCCTCGCGCAGCGCCCGCACCAGCTCGCCCCGCGCCGCCGGGGCCAGCGGCTCGCGCTCGGCGGCCCGCAGGTGCGCGGCGAGCACGTCCGCGTCGGCGTGGCGAGGCAGAGGCTCGGCTTCCAGCGCCAGCAGCGCCGAGCGCAGCCGCGCCCAGCCGGAGGGGGTACCCAGCAGCGCGGCCACCCCGTGCAGCAGGTCACGGGCGACCGTGGGGCGGTCCAGCGCCGCCAGCGGGTCCCCGGCGGCGGGCACGGCGACCCCACCGCTCTGCCCCCGCGCGGCCCGCTCGGCGCTCTCGGCGGCGGCGTGCAGTACCCGCAGGCCTGGCTGTCCGCGTTGTGCCAGCCACTCGCGCCCCAGCGCTTCCAGCCCAGTCCGCAGCTCGCGCTCCCAGCGCAGGCCGCGCAACTCGGCCCACGCACGGAGCTCGGCGGGGTCGGCGGGGGCCGCCTCGTCGGGGGTGCCCACCGCGCGGGGAGCGGGTGCCCCGGCGGGCGGGGTCGGCTCGGCGGGCACGTCCCCTCCCGCCCGGTAGGCCCGGTAGAGGCGATCGGCGGCCCGCAGGCGGCGCGACAGGCCGGGGTCGAGGGGGGCGGCCTGAAGGCGCGTGCGCAACTCGCCCAGTGCCCGCAGACCCCCCCGGGGTCGGCCCCCCGCCCGCACGTCGGCCACCCGGTACTCGTACAGCTCGACGAGTTCGGCCCACACGGTCTGCTGCGTCACGCGCCCCACTGTAGGGCGGGCTCTCTGACAGCGGTCTTCCGCGCTGAAGTAGGGGAAGCGGCGCCGCGGCGCCACAACGGGGCCTCTCACCGGCTGGCGGCTCCCGGTGCGGCGGCAGGACCGCGCCCCGACTCCACGCCCCCTCCCCCCCCAGCGCTCCCACGCTTCTGTGCCGCCGCCTGCCGCCGGGCTCCGCTATAACGGGAGCACCGATGCTGCCCTGCCCCGCCGCCCACCTCCGCTCCGCTCCTGGCCGGAGCCGCCGTTGACCCCGGACGCGCTGCCCGGCGGGGGCCTGCCCAACCTGCTGCTGCTCGCGGGGCTGTTCGCGGCGGGGCTGCTGCTGTTCGTGCGGCTGCCCGAGCGGGCACTGGCGCTGCTGGCGGGGGGGCTGGCGACGGGACTGGCGGGGGGGCTGGCCGCGCTGGCGGTGCTGGCCGGGGGCACCCCCGAGCGGGCACAGGGGGCACTGGTCGCGGCGGCGCTGCTGCTGACCGGGGCGCCGCTGGTGGTCTCGGGCGGGGCGGCGGCCGCCTTCCGGCGGCGCCCGGTGCGGGTGCAGCGCACCGACCGCGCCGCCCCGCCGCGCTCGGCCACGCCACTGCCCGACCTGCACTTCCAGGACTACGAGGTGCTCGAACGGGTGGGCATCGGCGGAATGGGCAGCGTCTACCGTGCCCAGCGGCGCTCGGACGGGCGCACCGTCGCCCTGAAGGTGCCGCAGGACCGCTACCTCGCCGACACCAAGTTCGTGCGCCGCTTCTACCGGGAAGCCGAGGTCCTCAAGCGCTTTAACCACCCCGGCATCGTGCGGGTCTACGACTTCCGCATGGAGGACCCCGAACACTACATCGCCATGGAATTCCTCGACGGCGAGAGCCTCGAGACCCTGATGGACCGCGAGCGGCTGCCCTTCGAGCAGGGCGTGCAGGTCGTGCGTGCCCTCGCGGACGCCCTGCGGCACATCCACATGCAGAACGTGATTCACCGCGACATCAAGCCCGCCAACGTGATGATCCTGAAGGGCGCTTTCCGGGACGGTCGGCTGCGCGAGGGCGGCGTCAAGCTGATGGACTTTGGAATCGCGGTGGGCAAGGTGCTTACCCGCCTCACCATGACGGGAGCGCGGGTCGGCACGCCGATCTACATGGCCCCCGAGCAGGCCAAGGGGGGCCGGGTCGACGCCCGCAGCGACGTGTACTCGCTGGGGCTGCTGGCCTACGAACTCACCACCGGCCAGACCGCCTTCAAGGGAAGTTACGAGGCGGTCGTGCACCAGCAGGTCTTCGAGGCGCCCAAGCCCCCCAAGCAGGTGCGGCTGGAGGTGCCCGGCAAGCTCAGCGACCTGATCCTGCACATGATCGAGAAAGACCCTGCCCAGCGCCCCGGCCTCGACGAGGTGATCGCCCGCATCGACGCCGGGGTGTTGGAAGACGAGACCTTCACCGACTCCTGGGCGCTCGCGCTGGGCGTGGAGGAACGCCGGGGCACCCTGCGGCTCCTCGACCTCTCGGGCAAGCTGCGCCTCAGCCTGCGCGACGGCCCCGGCACCCCGGCTCTGGCGACCGGGCAGGGACCCGCCGCCCCCGGCCTCCCCGCCGCGCCCCGTGCGCTCGCCGCCGACGACACGGGTCACCTTTACGCCGCCGTGCTCGACTACGGCCGGGCGGGCACGGCGGGCCTGATCCGGCACCTCGCCCCCGACGGCACCGAACTGCGGACTTTCGGGCGCTACGGCCTGGGAGACGGCGAACTGCTCGACCCGGTCAGCCTCGCCTGGGCGGGGGGCCAGCTCTACGTTCTCGACGGCGAGGCGCTGCGGGTCAACGTGTATGGCCCGGCGGGGGAGTTCCGGGGCTCCTTCGGCGGGCGCGGCACCGGGCCGGGCGCCTTCGAGGCCCCGCGCACGGTGGCTGCGACGCCGGGGGGCGAGGTGCTCGTGCTGGACCCCGGACGGCGCGAGGTGGGCCGCTTTTCCCCCACGGGCGAGTATCGGGGCCGCTACGCCTTTCGCCTCGACCGGGCTTCCGAAGCCCTGCGCGAGCTGGAAGGGCTGGCGGCGGGTCCCGACGGCACCGTCTATATCGTGGACGGGGTGGCCCGCAAGGTCCGGCGCATCGATCCCGGCGGCACCCCCAGCGGCGCCTTCGCGCTGGAGGCCCTGGTGGGCGAACCTGCCTCCGCCCCGTGGCTGCTGCAACCCGGCCCCGAGGGGCAGCTCTACGCCGTGCGGCAGGGCGGGCAGATGCTGCGGACCTTCAGCGCGGCGGGCGACCTGCTCTCCACCCGCGACATGTACACCCCGGTCCTCGCGCTGGCCCTGCTGCCCCGACCCCAGGGGGGGGGCCAGGCATGAGCCGCCTGCCTCCCCTGACCCTCTACACCCGCCGGGGCTGCCACCTGTGCGAGCAGGCCGAGGAGCGGCTGCGGCTGCTCGACTTCGCCTACACCCCGGTGGACGTGGACAGCGACCCCGCCCTGCGTGCCCGCTACGGCGACGACGTGCCCGTGCTCTCGGCCGGGGAGCGTGTGCTGCTCAAAGGCGTCTTGAGTCGCGCCCGGCTGAGCGAGCTGAAGCTGCGGCTGCTGCGGGGGGCTGGGGCAGACTCCTGACGCTTTCCCCCTGTGCGCAGCCCACCCCGCGCTATCGTGCCCCCATGAGTTGGCTAGACCGTCTGCGCCAGGGCCTGAGCAAGACCCGGCAGCAGATCAATGACACCGCCGGGAACCTCGGCACCGACCTCCGCGAGACCCTGACCACCCGCCTCGACACGGTCGAGGACCTCGAATACGCCCTGATCGCCGCCGACGTGGGCCGCGCGGCCACCGAGGAAATCCTCTCGGACATCCGCGCGAGCAATAAGGCCAACCTGCAAGACGCGCTGATGGAGGCGCTCACCCTGCAACTCGAACCCGACCTGCGCCGGGCGCAGTTCCGGCAGCTCGGCTTCACGCCCGACGCCCGCCGCACCGTCGTGGACCCGCGTGGGCACGTGGTCATGGTGGTGGGCGTCAATGGGGTGGGCAAGACCACCACCATCGCCAAGTTGGGCGAGTACTACCTCGGCCGGGGCCGCAGCGTGATGTTCGCCGCCGGGGACACCTTCCGCGCGGCGGCGGGAGCGCAGCTCGGCGTGTGGGGCGAGCGGTTGGGCATCCCGGTCGTGCAGGGGCCGGAGGGCGGGGACCCCGCCGCCGTCGCTTACGACGCCGCCGCCGCCCGCGCCGCGCGGGG
The DNA here is from genome assembly GCF_024171495.1 of Deinococcus sp. HSC-46F16. Classification (NCBI taxonomy): domain Bacteria; kingdom Thermotogati; phylum Deinococcota; class Deinococci; order Deinococcales; family Deinococcaceae; genus Deinococcus; species Deinococcus sp. HSC-46F16. The sequence continues at coordinate 999,117 of NZ_JALJZW010000001.1, read as the reverse complement.
CACCGACCTCTTGTTCGTGGACACCGCCGGGCGCCTGCACACCAAGCACAACCTGATGGAGGAGCTGAAAAAGGTCCGCCGCGTCGTGGACAAGGCCGACCCCGGTGAACCCGCCGACGTGTGGCTGGTGCTGGACGCCGTGACCGGGCAAAACGGGCTCGCGCAGGCCAAGAAGTTCCACGAGGCCACACCTCTCACCGGGGTGATCGTGACCAAGCTCGACGGCACGGCCAAGGGCGGCATCCTGGTCCCCATCGTCCGGGAACTCGGCGTGCCCATCAAGTTCATCGGGGTGGGGGAGGGGGCGCACGACCTCCAGCCCTTCGACCCGCAGGAGTTCGTGCGGGCACTGTTCGACGTGGACGTGCCGAGAGACTGACCCGCTCCCCTATCCCGCCCCCCAGTCGGCCCCGGCCCCGCGCCGTAGCATGGCCGCCTATGCCCGCCGACCGCACCGCTGCCGTGACCCGCACGACGGGGGAAACCGACCTCACGGTCCGGCTTGATCTCGACTCGCCTGCCTACGACGCCCCCGCGACCGGGCACCCCTTCTTCGACCACATGCTCGACGCGCTGGCCCGGCACTCGCGCCTGGGCCTGAGCGTGCGCGGCACGGGTGACCTGCACGTCGAGCCGCACCACCTGATCGAGGACACCGGGATCACGCTGGGGCAGGCGCTCACGCAGGCGCTGGGGGACCGCCGGGGCATCGAACGCTACGGGTCGGCCTTCGTGCCCATGGACGAGACGCTGGCTCACGTGGTGGTGGACCTCTCCGGGCGGGCGCACCTCGCCTTCGAGCCGGAGACGCTGGACGTGTGGGGCACGGCGGGCGGGATGACCCATTACCACCTGCGCGAGTTCCTGCGCGGCTTTTGTAATCACGGCGGGGTGACCCTGCATGTGCGCCTGCTCGCGGGCCGCGAGGCCCACCACGTCATCGAGGCGGTCATGAAGGCGCTGGCGCGGGCGCTGCGGGACGCGGTGCGGGTGACCTCCGACGACCTCGCCTCCACGAAAGGAGTCCTGTGAGCACCCCCGAAGTCCTTCTCCTCGACTACGGCGCGGGCAATGTCCGCTCGGCCGCCCGCGCCCTGGAACGCGCCGGGATGCAGGTCCAGATCTCCGACAACCCCGCTGACGTGCCGCACGCGCCCGCGCTGGTGGTTCCCGGCCAGGGCCACTTCCGGCAGGTCATGGAGGCCTTCGACCGCCACGGCTTCCACGGCCCCGTGACCGACGCGGCGCGGGGCGGCGTGCCGCTGCTGGGCATCTGCGTGGGGATGCAGATGCTGCTCTCGGGGTCGGAGGAGGCCCCCGGCCTGCCGGGCCTCGACCTCGTGCCCGGCACCGTGCGCCGCTTCGAGGCCGCACCCAGTCAGAAGGTGCCGCAGATGGGCTGGAACAGCCTCGACAAGGTGGGCGACTCGCCGCTCTTGCGTGACCTCGCCTGCCCCGCCTACGCCTACTTCGTCCACTCGTACTACGTGCCCCTCGACGTGGAGGTGGACGCAGGCGCCCTCACCGAGTACGGGGTGCCCTTCTGGTCGGCCTTCAGCGCGGGCAATCTGCACGCCACCCAGTTCCACCCGGAGAAGAGCGGGGCGGTGGGGCTGGCGATTTTGGAACGGTTCCGGCGGTACGTGCTGGAAGGGGCTTCCAGCGACCAGCCGCCAGCGGCCAGCCTGTCCTGAGCATCGGCTTAAGCCTTTGTGGCTGGCGACTGGAAGCTGGCTGCTGACCGCTTCCCCCCGCTACACTCGCCCCCATGAGTGCTCCCCGCCTGCCCCTTCCCCTCGACCACGAGCACCTGCAAAAGCTGGTCACCGCCGACCTCGTGCGGCCCGACCACCTGCTGGGGGCGCACCCGGTGCGGGAGGGCGGCGTGGACGGGGTGCGTTTCGCGGTCTGGGCGCCGAATGCCGGGCACGTCAGCGTGGTGGGCGACTTCAATGGCTGGAACGGCTTCGACCACCCCATGGGGCGCCTCGACTTCGGCTTCTGGGGCGTGTTTGTGCCGGGGGCCTCGGCGGGGCAGCGGTACAAGTTCCGGATCACGGGGGCGGACGGGCGCACGGTGGACAAGTCCGACCCCTACGGGCAGCACATGGAGTTGCGGCCGAATACGGCCAGCGTGATCTGGCAGCCCGCCTTCGAGTGGACCGACGGCGACTGGATGGCGGCGCGGGGCGTGGACTACGACCGTCCGGTCAGCATCTACGAGGCCCACGTCGGCTCGTGGGCGCGGCGGGACGACGGCAGCTTCCTGAACTACCGCGAGCTGGCGCACCGGCTGGCCGACTACGTGACGTGGCTGGGGTACACCCACGTCGAGCTGCTGGGCGTCATGGAGCATCCCTTCGACGGGTCGTGGGGCTATCAGGTCACCGGCTACTACGCCCCGACCAGCCGCCTGGGCACCCCCGACGACTTCGCCTACCTCGTCAACCATCTGCATGAACGCGGCGTCGGCGTCCTGCTGGACTGGGTGCCCGGCCATTTCCCCACCGACGAGTCGGGCCTCGCCCACTTCGATGGGGCGGCGCTGTACGAGTACGCCGACCCCCGCAAGGGCTTTCACCACGACTGGAACACCTACATCTTCGACTACGGCCGCAACGAGGTCGTGATGTTCCTGATCGGCTCGGCGCTCAAATGGCTCCAGGACTTCCACGTCGACGGCCTGCGGGTGGACGCGGTGGCCTCCATGCTGTACCTCGACTTCTCGCGCACCGAGTGGGTGCCCAACATCCACGGCGGGCGCGAGAATCTGGAGGCGGTCGCCTTTCTCAAGCGGCTGAACGAGGTCGTGCACCACATGGCCCCGGGCGCCGTGATGGTCGCGGAGGAGAGCACCTCCTTTCCCGGCGTGACGGCCCCCGCGCCCTTCGGCCTGGGCTTCGACTACAAGTGGGCGATGGGCTGGATGAACGACAGCCTCTTCTACTTCGAGCAGGACCCGCTGTGGCGCAAGCACCACCACCACAAGCTGACCTTCTTCAACGCGTACCGCACCTCCGAGAAGTTCATCCTGGCGATCAGCCACGACGAGGTGGTGCACCTCAAGAAATCGCTCGTCATGAAGATGCCCGGCGACTGGTACGCGCAGCGGGCGGGCTACCGGGCCTTCCTGGCGCTGATGTGGACCACGCCCGGCAAGAAGCTGCTGTTCATGGGGCAGGAGTTCGCGCAGCCCACCGAGTGGAACCATGATATGAGCCTGCCCTGGCACCTCGCCGAGCACCCGGATCACCGGGGCGTGTTGGAGCTGGTGCGGCGGCTCAATGGCCTCTACCGCGAGCGGTCCGACCTGCACGCCGGGGACATGCTCGACGAGGGGATGCTGTGGGTCAGTGCCGACGATACGGAGGCCAGCGTGTACGCCTTTGTCCGCCGCGACCCGCAGGGGGGAGCCTGGAGCCTCGTGGTCGCCAACCTCACCCCTGTCTACCGCGAAGGGTATGCGGTGGGTGTGCCCCAGGGCGGCGAGTACCGGGTGGTGCTCTCCACCGACGACGGCGAGTTCGGCGGCTTCGGCACCCAGCAGCCGGACCTCACGGCGCATGGGGAGGGCTGGCACGGGCAGACGCACCACCTACGGCTGAACCTGCCTCCCCTGAGTGTGCTGGTGCTGGAGCCGGTGTGACTGGCCCCCAGCGCCCCGACCCGCTGACCGCCGTGAGCCTGCTGCTGCTCGCAGGAGTGGCGGTGCTGCTGCTGGTGCCGCTCTTCGGCGGGCCGCTGCCGAGTCCCTACCTGGTGGTGGGGCTGTTGCTCGCCCGGCTGGTGGTTCAGATTCTGCGGGCGCAGCGGCGGCCCGAACTTAAGCGCCCGGCGGCGTGGGCCTTCGACCTCCTGCTGATCGGCCTGCTGCTGTGGGTGGCGGCCAACCGGGGGTAGGGATGTTCCGGCGGCCCTACCGCCTGCGCAGCGTCTACGAACGGATGCTGGGCACCGAACTCGAACTCCAGATCGTCGCGGGCACCCGCCCCCAGGCCGAGGCCGCCGAACGCGCCGCGCTGGACGAGGTGGACCGGCTCGCGGGGGTGCTCAACCGCTTCGACCCGGCAAGCGAGTTCTCGCGCTGGGCGGCGACCGAGGAGCACCCCCTCCCCCTCAGCCCGGAGCTGCGGCACGTGCTGGTGCAGGCCGACCTCTGGCGGGAGCGGTCGGGCGGGGCCTTTCATCCCGGCGCGGACGCCCTGGGGGCGCTGTGGGCGGAGGCGGCGGCGCGGGACCAGCGGCCCGACCCGCAGGCCCTGGCAGATGTGGCCGCCGCCCTGCGCTCGCCCCTCTGGACCCTGCACCCGGACGGCACGGCGACCCGGCACGGCACCCTGCCCGTTGGGCTGAATGCGCTCGCCAAGGGCTTTGTCGTGGACCGGGCGGCGGAGGCGGCCTTCCGTGCTCCGGGCGTGCGGGCGGCGCTCGTCAACGTGGGCGGTGACCTGCGGACCCTGGGGGGGCGGGGACTCCGGGTGGCGGTGGCCGACCCCTTCACCCCCCGCGACGACGCGCCGCCGCTGGCCTGGGTGCGGGTGCGGGACGGGGCGCTCGCCACCAGTGGGGGGGCGCACCGGGGCTACCGCATCGGCCCGGCGTGGTACTCACACCTGCTCGACCCCCGCAGCGGCCAGCCCGTATCGGCGGTGCCCGGCGTGACCGTCACCGCCCCCAGTTGCCTGACCGCCGACGCCCTCGCCACCGCCCTGAGCGTGCTGGACGTGGGCAGGGGCCTTGCCCTCGCGGACGCCACGCCGGGCGCCGCCGCCCTGGTGGTGACGCGGGAGGGAAAGCGGCACGCGAGCGGGCGGTGGGGGAAGGGGTGATGCGGTGTGCGCCCAGTCCGTTCCCGAACCGGGAGGGTGCCGACAGGAGAACTCCTTGCCCGGTCACCGCTGCGTTCCTGCTCGCTCTGCTTCGCAGCTTTGCCAGTCCGCCCGGGGTGAACAGGTGGTGTCACTGCTGGGCCGGAATCCGTGGAGCCTCCTGCAGACCCTTCCTCTAACCGTGGGTTAACCGGGTCGGCCCAAGCTCCCGGAATCCTTCATTCCCGCCACATTCCCGGAGGTTTGCCATGTCCACCCTGCCCCCTGACCCCACTCCCGCCGACACCCGCCGCTCGTTTCTGGGCAAGCTCGCCGCTGCGGGCGCAGTGTTGACCCTGGGCCGCTTCTTTCCGGCAGGGGCAGCGGCTGCGGCGCCGGCCTGGGTCAAGGGCATGGCCCTCGACATCACCTTCAGCGTGGCGACGGAGGAGGGCGGGCGGGTCAAGCGGCCCTACGTGGCCGTGTGGATCGAGGACTCCGCGGGCAAGCCCGTGCGGACGCTGACCCTGTGGGCGCAGACGACCGGGCGCGGGCCGCGCTGGATTCCCGACCTGCGGCGCTGGTACCGGGGCAACGCGGACCTGCTGGACACCGTGAGCAGCGCCACCCGCAACCCCGGCACCTACGCGGTCGCCTGGGACGGCAAGACCGACCGGGGCGCGGCGGCCCCGCGCGGCGACTACTACGTGTGCATCGAGTCTGCCCGCGAGCACGGCCCCTACAGCCTGGTGCGGGGGAAGGTCACCCTGGGCGCGAGTGCGTTCCGGAAAGACCTGGGCACCGACGGCGACATCGGGGCGGCGCGTGTCTCTTACGCCAAGGCCTGAGGCCGCCCCCGCCCGCCCCGCCCCGCGTCCGCGCTCGGCCAAGGCCCGCGTGGGTGTCTGGGCACGCACCCTGCACACCTACACCTCCATGATCAGCCTGCTCGCGGTGCTGTTTTTCGCAGTCACCGGGGTCACCCTCAACCACCCCGACTGGGCCTTCGGGAACGCCGAGACGCGCCGCGAGGTCACGGGCACCCTCCCGGCGGGCTGGATTCAGGCCGGAGAGGTGAATTGGCTCACCGTCGCGGAGGAACTGCGGGCACGCCACGGCCTGCGCGGCCGGGCGGGCGACACGCGGGTGGACGGCGGGGAGGCCAGCCTTAGCTTCAAGGCCCCCGGCTACGGGGCCGACGCCTTTATCGACACGGCGACCGGCCGGTACACGCTGACGGTGGACGCGCAGGGGGCGGTCGCCGTGCTCAACGACCTGCACCGGGGCCGCGACTCCGGACGGGCGTGGGCGTGGCTGATCGACCTGAGCGGCGTCCTGCTGGCGCTGGTGGCCGTGACCGGGCTGGTGATCCTGCTCTACCTCAAAAAGACGCGCGGCAAGGCCCTCGCGGTGATGCTGGGCGGCACCCTGCTCACCGGGCTGCTGATGTGGCGGGCGATGGGCTAACCCCCCGCGTGTGCGGCCCGCCCCACCACCGCGTACAGCGGGTCCGAGCGCCCCGGCCGGGGGCTGCGGTCCAGACCCACGATCTCCCCGAAGTTGCCCGCCATCCGCAGCAGTTCCCGCACCAGCGCGACGTGCCCCGCGTCGTCCAGGGCGTGCCAGATGGCGACGGCCTTGGTCGGAAAGCAGCGGTTGGAAAAGGTGATGACGATGGATGCCCCCGGCTTCAGCACCCGCCCGACCTCGCGCAGCACGGTGACGGGGTCGGTGAGGTAGTCGATCGAAACGCAAATCCCGCAGCCGTCGAAGCTCGCCGTCTCGAAGGGGAGCTGGGGATCGGTGTTGAGGTTCTGCACCACCCGCCGCGTCAGCCGGGGGTTGCGCTCCAGCTCGGCCCGGTTGAGGCCCAGCCCGGTCACGCCCGCGTACTTGACCTCGGGCGGGAGGTGGCTCACCCATGAACTCATCAGGTCGAGGATGTGACCGCCGGGCGGGAAGTATTCGCGGTAAAGCTGGGTGACGGCGGCAATCGCCGCGTCGTCGATATGGGTGACAAATCGGGGCTGGGCGTAGAAGCGCTCGTCGGGCATCTCGTCCACCCGGCGAAAGGCTTCGGGCGGCAGCTCGGGTTGGGGGCGGTCGGGCATGGCCCAGCCTCTCACCCCGCCGCCGGGCAGACGGCAAGCGGGGGCACAGGGCAGAAGTTGTCTAAACGCCTGTACAGGTGGGGAGCCGGGCCGGACGCTATCTTCCCCGCATGACCCCCTTCGGTGCGTGGTGGTGGCCCAGTTTCACCTGGGTCTGACGCGCCGTATCTCCGTAACCCCCGACGCGCCCAGGTGGACTTCCCACCGGGCGCTCTTCTTGTGTTCCAGGAGCCCCATGACTCAGACGCACTCAAAACCCCTCGCCGTCGCCGTGCAGGAACTCAATGCCGACCTCGACACGCCCGTCACGGCCTACCTCAAGGCCGCGCGGGGGGAGGCGGTCAGCTTCCTGCTGGAGAGCGTGGAGGCGGGCGAGCGGCTGGGCCGCTACTCGTTTATCGGGGTGGGGGAGGTCGGGCGCTTCACGTACCGGGACGGGCGGGTGACGAGTTCGGGCGTGTTTGGCGACTTCGGCGGCCCCGAGGCCGACCCCCTCGCCCGGCTGTACGCGGCGGCGACCCGGCCCGCACCGCTGCCAGAGGGTTTGCCCGCCTTTATCGGCGGTGCAGTGGGCTACGCGGCCTACGACGTGGTGCGGGCCTACGAGCGCCTGCCGGACAGCAACCCCGACGAGCTGAACGTGCCCGACGCCCTCTTCGTGGCGCCGCGCGGCATGGTGATCTTCGACCACCTGCGTCACCGCCTGACGGTGGTGGCGACGGCCGAGGCGCAGGAGGAGGCCGACGCCGTGGTGGCCGACCTCGCTGCCCGGCTGCGCGGTCCCCTCCCCGACGTGCCCGGCCGGGACCCGGCCCCCGCGCCCTCCTTCACCAGCAACTTCACCCCGGAAGGCTTCATGGCCGCCGTGGAGCGGGCGCTGGAGTACATCCGCGCCGGGGACATCTTTCAGGTCGTGCCCTCGCAGCGGTTCAGCGCGGAGCTGGGCGAGCTGCATCCCTTCGCCCTCTACCGTGCCCTGCGGCGGGTCAATCCCAGCCCCTACCTCGGTTACCTCGCGCTGGGGGACGTAACGCTCGTCGCCTCCAGCCCGGAGAGCCTGCTGCGTTCGGACGGCCACGCGCTCGTCACCCGGCCCATCGCCGGAACACGGCGGCGCGGGGTCACGCCGGAGCAGGACGAGCTTCTCGCCGCTGAACTCCTCGGGGACGAGAAGGAGCGGGCCGAGCACCTGATGCTGGTGGACCTTGGGCGCAACGACCTCGGGCGGGTCAGCCGTTACGGGACCGTGCGGGTGCAGGACGCCTTTACGGTCGAGCGCTACAGCCACGTCATGCACATCGTCTCCACCGTGACGGGCGAACTGGCGTCGGGGCAGACGCCGCTGCACGCCCTGGCCTCCGTGCTGCCGATGGGCACCGTGTCGGGCGCTCCCAAGATTCGCGCGATGGAGATTATCGACGAACTCGAACCCGTGCGGCGGGGACCGTATGGCGGCGCCTTCGGCTATATCGCCCTCGATGGCAGCCTCGACATGGCCCTCACCCTGCGGACGATGGTGATCGCGGGGGGCCGGGTGCACATCCAGGCTGGGGCCGGGGTGGTGGCCGACAGCGACCCCGCGAGCGAGGAGGCCGAGACGCGGGGCAAGGCGGCGGCGCTGATGCGGGCGGTGGAGCTGGCGGCGGGGGGGCTATGAGGCTGGAGTCGCCTCCCCTGACCCCTACCCGCCCCCTCCCAGGAGACTTCAACATGACATCCAATCCCCCTCTGTCTGTCCTGCTCATCGACAACTACGACTCCTTCACCTACAACCTCGTCCAGTTCCTCGGGGAGCTGGGGTGCGAGGTCACCGTCTGGCGCAACGACGCCTTCACGCTGGAGGACGTGCGCACCCTCGACCCCGACGCCATCGTCGTGTCGCCCGGTCCCTGCACTCCGCGTGAGGCGGGGCAGAGCGTGGCGGTAATCCGCGAGCTGGGGCCGCAGTTCCCCACGCTGGGGGTCTGCCTGGGGCACCAGAGCATCGGGGAGGCGTTCGGGGCGCGGGTCACGCGGGCGCGGCGGCCCGTGCACGGCAAGACCAGCCCGGTGCGGCATGAGGGCACGGGCCTCTTCGCGGGGCTGCCGGAGGAGGTGCCCGTTACCCGCTACCATTCGCTGGTGGTCCGTGACCTGCCCGCCGAACTCGTGCCCGTTGCCTGGACGACCGACCCCGAAGAGGAAGTGCTGATGGCCCTGCGTCACCGCGACTACCCGGTCTACGGGGTGCAGTTCCACCCCGAATCCGTCGCCACCGAGGGCGGGATGGCCCTGCTCGCCAACTTCCTGACGCTGGTGCGGGGGCACCGGGCGGGGACGGAGGTGGGCGCATGACTGCCGCCACCGACCCCCGCACCCTGCACCTGCGGCTGATGAACGGCGAGGCGCTCTCGCAGACCGAGGCCGCCGCCTTCATGCGCGAGGTGATGGAGGGGAGCGTCAGTGGGGTGCGCCTCGCCGCCGCCCTGGCCGCCCTGCGCGTGCGTGGCGAGACGCCGGAGGAGATCGCGGGCTTCGCGCAAGCGATGCGGGAGAATGCCGTCCATGTGCAGGTCGAGCCGCGCGACGTGCTCCTCGACGTGGTGGGCACGGGCGGCGACGGTGCCCACACCTTCAACATCAGCACGACGACCGCCTTCGTGGTGGCCGCCGCCGGAGTACCCGTCGCCAAGCACGGCAACCGCGCCGCGAGCAGCCGCGCCGGGAGTGCGGACGTGCTCGAATCGCTGGGGGTCAACCTCGACGCCCCGCCGGAGGTCGTTGCGGACGGCATCAACCGCCTGGGCATCGGCTTCATGTTTGCCCGCAACTACCACCCGGCCCTGCGGCACGCCGCGCCCGTCCGTGCTGAACTCGCCGCCCGCACTGTCTTCAACATCCTGGGGCCGCTCTCCAACCCGGCCGGGGCCACCCACCTCGTCGTGGGGGTCTACCGCCCGGAACTGACGCGTACGCTGGCCGAGGTGCTGCGGCTGCTGGGCGCGAAGGGGGCTACTGTCGTCTACGGCGACGGCCTCGACGAGTTCACGGTCTGCGGCCCCAACACGGTGTCGGGGTTGCGGGAGGGCGAGGTGATCGACCGGGTGGTGTCTGCCGCCGAGACGGGCGTGACTGAGCATCCCCGCGCGGCCATCGTGGGCGGCACTCCCGCCGAGAACGCCGAGATCACCCGCGCCCTGCTGACGGGGGGCGGCACCCCGGCCCAGCGCGACATCGTGGCGCTGAACGCGGGCGCAGCGCTGAGGACCGCCGGACGAGTCGCCAGCATCCGCGAAGGAGTAGCTCAGGCCCGCGAGGTCATGGCGAGCGGCGCGGCCTGGGACCTACTCCAGCGGTACGCGGCGCACACGCGGCGGTAGGGGAGGGCACGGCCCCGCCGTGTGGCACCCTGGGGCCATGCACCAGCATCAGCCAGTCGGGAGCGTGGGGGAGCGCGGGTGGGGCCGCACCCCCCAGGGCGAGGCAGTCACCCTTTACGAGTTGCGTCTGCCGGGTGGGATAGAGGCCAGCCTGACCAACTACGGCGGGGTGCTCGTGCGCCTGCTCACCCCCGACCGCGACGGGAGGCTGGGCGACATCGTGCTGGGGTACGACACGCCGGAACCGTATTTCGACCGGGCCACCGCCTCCTTTTTCGGGGCCTTGATCGGGCGCTATGGCAACCGCATCGCCGGGGGCCGCTTCAGCCTGGACGGGCGGACGTATCAGCTCGCCCGCAACAACGGCTCCAACGCCCTGCACGGCGGCGAGCGCGGCTTCGACCAGCGGCTGTGGCACGCCGAGGCGTCGGTGGGGCCGGAGGGTCCCCGCGTCGTCTTCACCCGCGTCAGCCCCGCCGGCGAGGAAGGCTATCCCGGCACTCTCACCGTGCGGGTGACGTACACCCTGCGGCCAGAGGGTGCTCTCCAGATCGACTACGAGGCGACGACAGACGCGCCCACTGTCCTCAACCTCACCAACCACAGTTACTGGAATCTGTCGGGCGAAGCCCAGCGGGACATCCTGGGCCACGAACTGACTTTGGACGCCGACCACTTCACCCCGGTAGACGCGACGCTGATTCCCACGGGCGAGCGCCGGGCGGTGGCGGGCACGGCGTTCGACTTCCGCGAGGCCCGGCCCATCGGCGCACGGGTGGACACGGCCGACGAGCAACTGCGCTTCGCGGGGGGCTACGACCACAACTTCGTGCTGCGTGGGGGCGCGGGTCCGGCGGCCAATCTGTACGACCCGATTAGCGGGCGGCGGCTCACCGTCCACACCGATCAGCCCGGAATGCAGTTCTACAGCGGCAACTTTCTGGACGGCTCGCTCGTCGGCAAGAGGGGGCAGCGCTATGGCCACCGCTGGGCGGTGTGCCTGGAAACCCAGCACTTTCCCGACTCGCCCAACCAGCCGGACTTTCCCTCCACGGTGCTGCGGCCCGGCGAACGCTTCACGTCGCGCACGGTGTACAGCTTCTCCGCCGAATAAGGCTCAGGCGGGCGGCAGCAGCACCTTGCCCTCCAGCGGCGTGCTCAGCACGATGGAGGTCGCGCAGGTAAAGCCCATCCCGATCAGTTCGCCCAGCAGCCCTTCCAGCGCGGCCACGTCGGGCACGGCGACCTTCAGGATGCAGGAGTTGTCGCCCGTGACCGAGTGACATTCCAACACCCCGTCGTGTTTCTTGGCCCAGCGGATCAGCGCGGGATCGTTGCGCCCGCTGTCTTGCACGCCGATAAAGGCGGTGATCGCCCGGCCCAGTGGCCCCGTGGCGACCCGGATGCCGTAGCCCAGAATCACGCCCGCGTCCTCCAGCCGCCGTACCCGCTCGGTCACTGCCGGGGCCGAGAGCCCCACCCGGCGGCCGAGTTCGCGCATGCTCAGGCGCGAGTCGGTCTGCAGTTCTTCAAGGATGCGGTGATCAAGGGGATCAAGCGGGCCGCCGTGCTGCTTCATGAGGCCATCTTAACGTTTGACAGGTCAGACATGGCGTTTGTCAGTTTGGTGTGGGCGGCAGGGCAGGCATCAGCCGTTCCACGCGCCTTCCAAACCGCCTTTGGGGTCGTCAGAATTTTGGGGACCGCACTCACGTTTCATCACCCCCAGGAGGCCCCATGCCCACCCCCATGACCCTGCACCCGCAGGCGACCGTCCGGTCCCAGCAGATGCTGCCCCGCAACCACCGTGCCCTCAAGTGGGCGGACGTGCCCGACGAGCAGTGGTATGACTGGAAATGGCAGCTCAAGAACCGCATCAACTCCGTCGAGGAACTGGAAGAGGTCATCCGCCTCACCGAGTCCGAGCGGGCGGGGGCGAGCGCCAAGGGCATCTTCCGGCTGGACATCACCCCGTACTTCGCCTCACTGATGGACCCCGAAGACCCCACCTGCCCGGTGCGGCGTCAGGTGATTCCCACCCACCACGAGCTGGAGCCCTTCACGGCGATGATGGAAGACTCCCTCGCGGAGGACAAGCACAGCCCCGTGCCCGGCTTGGTCCACCGCTACCCCGACCGGGTGCTGATGCTGGTCACGACCCAGTGCGCGTCCTACTGCCGCTACTGCACCCGCTCGCGCATCGTGGGGGACCCCTCCGAAACCTTCAACCCCGCCGAGTACGAGGCGCAGCTCAACTACCTGCGCAATACGCCGCAGGTGCGTGACGTGCTGCTCTCGGGCGGCGATCCGCTCACCCTCGCCCCGAAGGTGCTGGGCCGCCTGCTCTCCGAGCTGCGGAAGATCGAGCACATCGAGATCATCCGCATCGGCACCCGTGTGCCCGTCTTCATGCCCATGCGCGTGACGCAGGAACTGTGCGACGTGCTGGCGGAAAACCACCCGCTGTGGATGAACATCCACGTCAACCACCCCAAGGAGATCACGCCGGAGGTGGCCGATGCCTGCGACCGCCTCACGCGGGCGGGGGTACCCCTGGGCAACCAGAGCGTGCTGCTGCGCGGGGTGAACGACCACCCGGTGATCATGCAGAAGCTGCTGCGCGAACTCGTCAAGATTCGCGTGCGGCCCTACTACATCTACCAGTGCGACCTCGTGCACGGGGCCGGGCACCTGCGGACCACCGTGTCCAAGGGCCTGGAGATCATGGAGAGCCTGCGCGGGCACACCTCGGGCTACTCGGTGCCCACCTACGTGGTGGACGCGCCCGGCGGCGGCGGCAAGATTCCGGTCGCGCCCAACTACGTGCTCTCGCACAGCCCCGAGAAGCTGATCCTGCGCAACTTCGAGGGCTATATCGCCGCGTACTCCGAGCCCACCGACTACACCGGCCCCGACATGGCGGTGCCCGAGGACTGGCAGCGCAAGGAACCCGGCCAGAGCGGCATCTACGGCCTGATGGAAGGCGAGCGCATCTCCATCGAGCCCAAGGAGTTCAGTGAAAGCCGCAACCGCCCCGGCACGACCCAGCACCGCCTGAACAGCCGCGAGGACAAGTGGGCGGCCTACGGGGTCGGGGGTGCGGGTGCGGTGACCGACACAGCCCCCGACGGCATGGTGCAGACGCCTCAGCCGCTGGAGAGCGAGCCTCAACCCGTCAGCGGCGACTAAGCGGTCCCATCCCTCCCCAGAGGCCGGGTTGACTCCGGCCTCCTTGCTGCCCCCGAAGGAGCCCCTATGACCACCGCCACCCAGCCCCGCCAGCCCCTCCTCAAAACCGCCCTCCCCGGCCCCCAGACGAAGGCCATCATGGAGCGCGATTCCCAGCACCTCTCCACCTCCTACATGCGCCCCTACCCCTTCGTGCCCGACCACGGCGAGGGCGTGTGGCTCACCGACGTGGACGGCAACACCATGCTCGACTTCTTCGCGGGCATCGCGGTGAGCACGACCGGGCACGCGCACCCGCACGTGGTGCAGGCCGTGCAGGAGCAGATCACCAAGTTCGCCCACGTCTGCCTGACCGATTACCCGCAGGAGATCACCACCAGCCTCGCCGAGCGCCTTGTCGCGCACATTGAGCGGCCCGGCGAGAAGTGGCGCGTCTTCTTCGGCAACTCCGGCGCGGAGGCGGTCGAGGCGGCAGTCAAGCTCGCCCGCAACCACACCGGACGCACCCACATCATCTCGACCCTGGGCAGCTTCCACGGCCGTACCTACGGGGCGATCACGCTGACGGGCTCCAAGACGAAGTACAAGCGCGGCTTCGGCCCGCTGCTGCCCAATGTCAGCCACGTGCCCTACCCCAACCCCTTCCGCCCGCCGCTGGGGAGCACGCCCGAAACCTGCGGGCAGGCCGTCCTCGACCACATCGAGACGCTGTTCAGCACCGTCATCCCCGCTGACGAGGTCGCGGCGATCATCATCGAGCCCATGCAGGGCGAGGGCGGGTACATCGTGCCGCCCGCCGATTTCCTGCCGGGGCTGCGGGCGCTGTGCGACAAGCACGGGATCATGTTGATCTTCGACGAGGTGCAGGCCGGGATGGGCCGCTCCGGGAAGATGTTTTCCTTCCAGCACTTCGACGTGCAGCCCGACATCGTGACGCTCGCCAAGGGCATCGCCTCGGGCCTGCCCATCTCCGCGATGCTGGCGAAGGAATCGGTCATGACGTGGCCCGTCGGCTCGCACGGCTCGACCTTCGGCGGCAACCCGGTCGCGGCGGCGGCGGCGCACGCCACCCTCGACCTGCTCGAGGGCGTGGTGACGCATCCCGGCTGCGGCGGGAGTCTGATGGACAACGCCCGCGAGGTCGGCGGCTACATCCTGGGCGAACTGCGGAAGATGCAGGCTGAGTTTCCGTTTCTGGGCGACGTGCGCGGCGAGGGCCTCTTTATCGGGCTGGAATTTGTGAAGCCCGACGGCAGCCCCGACGGCAAGTTGCGTGACCGGGCCAGCATGGCGATGTTCGAGAAGGGCCTGCTGAACCTCGACTGCGGTGAGGCCGTCATCCGCATCAGCCCACCCCTGATCCTGACCCGCGAGGAAGCGGAGACGGGGCTGAAGATCATGCGGGAGGCGCTGGCCGCTCTGTAAAGCCCCAGTACGCCAGGTCTGGGCCGTGGAGACGTTCCGTCCACGGCCCAGCGTGCATGGTCGCGTGTTACGCTGGCATCAGAAAGGAGCGCCGCCCATGACCCTGACGGACTCACCGCTCAAAATCGCTGACCCGATGCGCACCGGCTACGCCGCCGAGGTCGTGGCGAACGCTTTTCTCGACCTCGCGCACGCCGAGGGGCGCAGCCTCACGCAGATGCAGCTTCACAAGCTGGTGTACATCGCGCATGGGTGGACGCTCGCGCTGCTGGGGCGGCCGCTGATCTACAACACGGTGCATGCCTGGCAGTACGGCCCCATCGTGCGGCGGCTGTGGGACCACTGGGGCGGGCGGGGCCGGGCACCCATCGCGGAGCCGCTGGCCGTCTCGCCGGGTGAACCGGACCTGAGCGGCGACCCCGCTGCACTGGAGGTCATCCGCAGCGTGTGGGTCACCTATGGCCAGATGAGCGGGGAGGAACTCTCGCGCCTGACCCACCTGGAGGGCAGCCCCTGGCGGCAGGTGTTCGGCCACGCGACCGACCTGATTCCCAACGAGGTCACCCGCGAGTACTACACCGCCCTGGCCCGCAGCGCCTGAGCCGGGGGCATGAGCGACCCCCGCTCCGAGCCGCCGCTGCCGCTAAGCGCCATTCATGCCCGCGTGGAGGGCGGTCTGGAAACCGAGCGCCGCCAGCGGGCCGACGAGGATTACCTGCGCCAGCGGCAAGCCCTGACCCTCCGGGAGGTCCGGGCGCAGCAGCGGTGGCGCGGCTGGGCGGGCTTCGCGGTGTTCGCGCTGGCGACCGCATGGCTGATCGCGGACGTGGTGCTGACCCTGGCGGTGGGCTGGGGCACGCTGGGGGGCCGCCCCTTCCGGCTGGAGCCGGGCGTGATCATCGCTTTTCTGACCACCAGCACGGCGACCGTGATTGGTCTCTTTCTGGTCTTCCTGCGCTGGCTCTACCCGCAGGACCCCGTGCGCGAGGCCACCACGACGGTCCTCGCCGAGAGCCGGGACAGCCGGGGGCGGTAGCCCTCCCCAGCTACGCCGTCTGCCGCAGGTAGCGCACCACGTCCGCCGCGTGGCTCGCCGGGTTCACCGTGCGCCAGTGGTGGGCGACCTTGCCCTCGGGGTCGATCAGGAAGGTCTGCCGCCCGGCCAGCCCCATCAGCCCGCCGAGGCCGCCCATCACCCCGTAGGCCCGGCACAGGGTGCGGTCGCCGTCGGGAATCAGGGGGAAGGAGAGGTCGCAACTCTCGCGGAACTTGGCCTGCCGCGCTTCCGTGTCGGTGCTCACGCCGATGACGGCAGCGTTCAGGCGCTCGAACTCCGGCAGGGCCGCCTCGAAGCGCTGCGCTTCCACCGAGCAGCCGGGCGTGCTCGCGCGGGGGTAAAAGTACAGCACGACCCAGCGGCCCCGCAGGTCCGCGAGGCGGACGGGCTGGCCGTCGTCGCTGCGGGTGTCGAAGTCGGGAGCGGGCTGGCCGACGCGGGGAGACATGCCCCCGATTGTACCGGGCCACCTGTGAACCGCCGGGAGAGAGGGGGGGCAGCGCCCCGAACGAAGAGAGAACCCGCCCGCCCCCTAGAATGCCCCCGTGTCCGCCCCCCCGCCTCCGCCCGGCCGCCTCTTTGTCGGCACCTCCGGCTGGACCTACCGCCATTGGCGGGGCGAGTTCTACCCGGCGGGGCTGGTGCAGCGGCGCGAGCTGGCCTACCTCGCCGAGCGGCTGACCAGCGTGGAGATCAACGGTTCCTTCTACTCGTTGCAGCGCCCCGACACATACGCCCGCTGGGGGGCCGAGGTGCCGCCCGGCTTCGTCTTCGCCGTGAAGGGTGGCCGTTTCGTCACCCATATGAAAAAGCTGCGCGGGGTGCGCGGCCCGCTCGCCAACTTCTTCGCGTCGGGGGTGTTGCGACTGGGCGAGGGATTGGGGCCGGTGCTGTGGCAGTTGCCCGAACAGGTGCGCTTCGACCCGGAAGTGCTGGAAGCGTTCCTGGCCCTGCTGCCTCGCATGACCGGGGAAGCCGCCCGCCTCGCCGCCGAGCACGACGAGCGGCTGACGGGCCGGGCGTGGACTGAGGCGGGGGAGGACCGGCCCCTGCGGCACGCGCTGGAGGTGCGGCATCCGAGTTTCCTCACGCCCGAGGTGCCTGCGCTGCTGCGCCAGTACGGGGTCGCCCTCGTCGTCGCGGACGCGGCGGGGCACTTTCCGCTGGTGGAGGAAGTGACCGCCGACTTCGTGTACGTGCGGCTGCACGGCTCACGCGAGCTGTACCGCAGTGGTTACGACCCCGCCGAGATCGCCGCCTGGGCCGAACGGGTGCGGGCGTGGCGGGAAGGCGGGGAGCCGCCAGATGCCCGCCGCCTGACCGACCTCCCCCTACCCCGGCACCCCCGCGACGTGTACGTCTATTTCGACAACGACATCGGCGCCCATGCCCCGCGTGACGCCCTCGCGCTGGCCTCGGCGCTGGGGGTGACGTGGCCGGAGGGGACGTGAGGCTGCCCCCCGCGCTGGGCCGTCCGCTCCAACCCTACGCTGGGCAGACCGTGGTGATGGGCGTCTCGGGTGGAGCGGACAGCGTGGCCCTCCTGCGGGCGCTGGTGCTGGCGGGGGCACAGCCCGTCGTCGCCCACCTCGACCACGGCCTCCGGGAAGGGTCGGCCCAGGACGCCGCGTGGGTGGAGGCGCTGGCAGGGCAGCTTGGGGTGCCCTGCCACGGCACGCGGGTGGAGGTGGGCGCGGTCGCCGCCCGGCGCGGCTGGAACGTGGAGGACGCCGCCCGCCGGGTCCGCCACGAGTTCCTCTCGCGGACGGCGAAGGCGGTGGGGGCTTCCGCCATCCTGATCGCCCACACCCGCCGCGACCAGGCCGAAACGGTGCTGATGGGCCTTTTGCGAGGCGAGGCGGTGCTGAGCGGCATTCCTCCCGTGCGGGGCCGCGTCCACCGCCCCTGGCTGGACGTGCCCCGCGCCGATGTGGAAGCCTTCCTGCGCTCGCTGGGCCAGGCCTGGCGCGAGGACCCCACCAATGCCGACCTCACCCGGACGCGGGCGTGGCTGCGCGGCGAGGTTATACCTCTGCTCATCGCCCGCTTTCCCGGCCTGGAGGGTGCCCTGGCCCGCCTCGCCCGCCTGTCCCGCGAGGACGATGCGGCACTGGACGACCTCGCCGCTCGCCTGACCGAGCACGCGCCCCGAACCCGGCAGCCCGCCGCCGTGCTGCGCCGCCACGTGGCGCGGGCGTTGGAGGGGGCGGGCTTTTCCTACCACGCCGAGCACGTGGAGGCGCTCGCCGCCGCGTTGGGGGCGGGGGAGACCGCCCACGTCACCCTGCCGGGAGACCGGGACGTGACCGCGACGGGGGGGCGGCTGCACCTGCGCCCGCTGGCGTGGCCCGTCCCCGACTTCCCGCCCCCACCCGGCTGGACCCTGCGCACCCGGCAGCCCAGTGACCGGATGCGTCTGCCCGGAGGTACCCGCAAACTCAGCGACGTGCTCACCGACGCGAAGGTGCCCCGCGCCGAGAGGGACCGCGTGCCGCTGCTGGCGGTGGGCGGAAAGGTGCAGTGGGTCGGCCTCCATCCTCCCCGGTGGGCGGTGGGAGCGCGGGAGGCAGCGGGCGTGGCCCCGGCCCCGGACCCCCTTCATACGGCGATGGGCGAGGCCCTCGCGCTGGCAGAGGAAGCGGCGGGGCACGGCGAAGTCCCGGTGGGCGCGGTCGTGCTGGGGCCGGACGGCGCGGTGGTCGGCCGGGGCCGCAACACCAGCCGCGAGCATGGCGACATGACCCGCCATGCCGAGCTGGGGGCGCTGCGCGGGGCGACCCGGACCCTGGGGACGCCCTACCTCACGGCCTGCACCCTCGTCGTGACGCTGGAGCCGTGCCCAATGTGTCTGGGGGCGGCGTTGGAGGCGCGGGTGGGCCGCGTCGTGTACGGCGCCGTCAACCCGAAAGCCGGGGCGCTGGGCGGCGTCAGCGACGTGCTGGCCCACCACTGGGGCCACCGCCCGGAGGTGACGGGCGGCGTGCGGGCAGGGGAGGCGGCGCGGCTCTTGCGGCAGAGTTTCCAGGCCGTGCGGCGGCGTGGGCAGGAAGACGGCGGCCCCTGAGCCTCACTCCCCCCCGCCGCACCCGCCCCCGTCCGAACCACTGTCGGAACCGCACCCGCCGGTCGTGTCCCAGATCAGGAATGCGGCGGCGGTCCCATCGGAATTGGGGGAGGATGAATGGCGGCCCGTACCCGAAGTTCCTCTGCCCGAGAGCAGCAGCAGCAGCGCGGCCAGGGCGACCACCCCACCCGCCACCCAACTCCAGACCAGTCCGAGGACGACGAAGACGACGGCGACCAGCGACAGCCTCAGCACGGGGTGAACTCGCATACAGCCTCCTGAGGAGAAGAGAGGACCTGGGGACAGCTCCAGTCTCGCCGCCCCGTGTCAGCTCCTGGTCACGAAAGAGGCCGGAGCACCCGCCCCGGCCTCCTTGCTCCACCCGCCCCTACACCTCCAGCGGCACATCCACGCCGAGTTCGGCCAGCACGGTGCGGATCGCGGCCGTGTCCATTCCGGCGCGGGCGTGGACGCTCTCCACTGTCGCGTGGTCCTGAAACTCGTCGGGGATGCCCAGCACCCGCACGGGCACCCGCAGGCCCATTTCACCCAGGGCCTCCAGCACCGCGCTCCCGAAGCCGCCCACGACCGTGTTGTCCTCCACCGTGATCAGCGCCCGGGCTTTCCCCGCCACCTCGCGCAGCGTCGCCCCGTCCAGCGGCTTGACGAAGCGGGCGTTCACCACGCCCACGCCGGGCAAGCCCGCTGCCGCCTTGACCGCGTACTCCAGCGCCTTGCCCCCGGCCAGAATGACCACGTCGTCTCCGGCCTGCACGCGTTCCCAGGTGCCCCACTCCAGTTCGGGCCAGGTGCCCTCCGGCACGCGCTCCGTGTTGCCGCGCGGGTAGCGGATGGCAAAGGGGCCGGGGTGCTCCTGCGCGTACTTCAGCATGCCGCGCAGTTCGGCGGCGTCCCTGGGCAGCCCGATGCGGACGTTCGGAATCGAGCGCAGGTAGCTCAGGTCAAAGACGCCGTTGTGGGTGGCCCCATCGGCCCCCACGATGCCCGCCCGGTCGATGGCGAAGGTCACGTTGAGGTTCTCCAGCGCCACGTCGTGCAGCACCTGATCGTAGGCCCGTTGCAGGAAGCTGGAGTAGATCGCCACGACGGGCCGCATCCCCTGAAGGGCCATTCCAGCGGCGGTGGTCACGGCCACGTCCTCCGCGATGCCCACGTCAAGGTAGCGGTGCGGGTGCACCTGGCTGTAGCGCACCAGCCCGCTGCCCTCGCGCATGGCGGGGGTGATCACGAAGGTGCGGGGGTCCTGCGCGGCCAGCTCGGTCACCGCGTCCCCGAAGGCGCTGCTCCACGAATAGGCGCTACTGGGGGCGTATTCCCCGGTCGCCGGGTCGAACTTGGCCGGGCCATGCCAGAAGATGGGATCGGCCTCGGCGTAGCTCAGGCCCTTGCCCTTCTTGGTGACCACGTGCAGCAGGGTCGGCCCGTCGAGGTCCACCAGCCGTTCGAGCAGCCAGGCCAATTCCTGCACGTTGTGCCCGTCCACCGGGCCGACGTAGCGCAGACCCATCGCCGCAAAGGGGTTCACGCTCGCGGGGTCGAAGAAATGCCGGGTGCTGCTCTTGGCACGGCTCATCAGGTCGGCCAGTGGCTTGCTGAGGGCCTCCACCGCCTTCTTACCCGCGCCTTCGCCCTCTTGGAACCACTTCTGCACCTGAAGGCCGCGCATGAACTTGTTCAGTGCCCCGACGTTCTCCGAGATGCTCATCTCGTTGTCGTTCAGAACGATCAGCATGCGCCGTCCCAGGTCCCCGATGGTGTTCAGCGCGGCGAGGGCCATTCCGCCCGTGAGGCTGCCGTCCCCGATCACGGCCGCCACCCGGTAGTCCTGCCCCTGCGCGTCGCGGGCCAGCGCCATGCCCAGCGCGTTGGCGAGGCTGGTACTGGCGTGCCCCACCGTGATCGCGTCGTGCTCGGACTCGCTGACCTTGGTAAAGCCGCTGAGGCCGCCCTCCTTTTTCAGGGTGGGCATCCGGTGACGGCGCCCGGTCAGCATCTTGTGCGCGTAGGCCTGGTGCCCCACGTCGAAGAGGATGCGGTCACGGGGGCTTTGCAGCACGTAGTGCAGCGCCACGATCAGGTCAGTGGCCCCCAGCGAGGACGCGAGGTGCAGCCCGCCCACCGAGCAGACCCGCACGATCTCGCCGCGCAGTTCCTCGGAAAGCTGCGGCAACTCCTCGCGGCTCAGCGTCTTGAGGTCGTCCGGGCTGTGGATGCGGTCGAGGAGGGGCGTCAGCGGTTCAGACATGGGTAACCTCCTGGCGGGTGGGCACGGGGCCGGTCATGGCCCCACGGTAGCGGGCGGGGAGGCTCACGGCTTCCCCCCAAAGTTGCGGGCGGTGAGCAGCAGGCCCTCCGGGGTGCGGACCTCGCCCGCGAAGGGCGCGAACCAGAACTGCTGCACCTGCGGCGAGAAGAGGCCCCCCACGTCGTCCCCGATCTGCCGGGTGACCACCCAGACCTCGAAGGTTCCGGCGGGCGTGGTCACCCGGCGGCGGTCCTGCACGTCGTAGCGGTAGCGCAGGGTGCCCTGGGCCTGCACCTTGCCGTCGTCCCCGGTCAGGGTCACGCGGCTTTGCCCTTCCCAGTTCAGCCCCACCCGCCACGCGCCCTCGGCGGGGGCCTCCAGCCACGCGGGGTCGAGGCGCACGCTCACGCCGGGTTTGCGAAAGCCCAGCAGCCGCACGCCCTCCGAGCTGACCTGCCGGAACCACGTCTGCTGGGCGCCGCGCCCAGTCAACTCGAAGGCCAGCGCCGTCTGCCCGGCGAACACCGTCGGTCCCAGCGCCCGCAGGCTGTAGGGCTGCCCACCCGCCGCCTCGCCCTCGGGCTGGTAGCTCCAGGTCAGGCCCGTCTCCAGCGGGTAGAAGGAAACGCGGCTGACCGGCGTGCTCGACGCGACCGGGGTGCCCTGCGCCTGCGGGGTCGCGGCGGGCGCACAGCCGGTCAGCAGCGCCGCCCCCAGCAGCGCCGGGGCGAGGATTTGGCGGAGGTGGCCGGACATGGTGGACAGGGTAAGGCTCGGCATCCCTTCCATTCTGTCAGCCATCATGAAGTTGCGCTGATTTTTGGTGGCCTCCCGGCCTTCTTCCGGGGAGGTTCTTCACCCCAGTCTGTTCCGCTGGCTGAGGTGAGGGGCCTTCTCCCAGCACACGCTCCAGAAACCGGCAAGAAGGGGACACCCCTGGGTGCCCCCTCCCGGATCGCCCGGCTTCAGCTCTGGCTGCCGCCCTGCCCCGAGCTGTTCTGGCCGCCCTGCACGCGGGCCTTGAGCGCGGCGAAGGCGTCGTCAAGTTCACGGTCGCGCCCGAGGTCCGCGAGCTGCGCGTCGAGGTCGCCCTCCTGCCGCAGTTGGGTCATGGCCTGGTTGCGGTCTTCCATCTGAAGGACCTTGCGCTCCATGTCCTCGAAGGCGTCCATCGCCCCGCCCGCCTTGCCGAAGCCGCTGACGCGCTCCAGGGTGGCCCCGGCCTGCGCGGTCTTCTGCCGGGCGGCGAGCAGCGACTTGCGCGACTCCATCTCGTCGATCTTGGCTTCCAGCGCCCGGAGCTGGGTCTTGAGCTGGTCCACGGTGGCGTTCTGCGTGCCGACCTGCTCCTCGAACCCCCGGGCGAGGTCCTTGTGGTTTTGCGAGCGGCGCAGGGCTTCGCGGGCGAGGTCCTCGTTGCCCGCCCGCAGCGCTTCTTCCGCCTTCTTCTCGTATTCCTCGGCGAGCTTGCGGTTGGTGCCCGATTCGCGGGTCAGGCGGGCGTTCTGGGCCATCGCGTCGGCCACCTCGGTGCGGGCCTCGGCATAGGCCGAGCGCATGTCGAGCAGGGCCTGGTCAATGATCTTGGCGGGGTCCTCGGCGCGGCTGATCAGGTCGTTGACATTGGCACGGAGCAGGCGGGACAGGCGGTCGAGAATGCTCATGGGTGGTTCCTCCTTGCGGTCATGATTACGCAGGGGGGGCGGCGCGGGTTGCGACCGGGCCGAAGCCTCAAGGGGACGTGAAGTGTTCGGTGAACGCAAAAAGAGGGGAGGTCAGCCGCGCGGCCGCCTCCCCTGGGGTGGGTCTGAGTTCAGAAGACGATGGGTCGCAGCCCCACGCTGGCCGTACCGCAGGCCACCGTCACGTTGCTGCCCGCCGGGGTGAAGGTGCAGCCCAGCGCCCGCAGGCCCGCAAGCGGGAAGATCAGGTTCCGGCCGTCGGTGGCGGGCACCAGCGGAAGCTGCACGGTCCCCGAGCCGAGCTGCGCGGGCTTCTGGCCCACCGTCACGGTGAGGGGGTCGGTGCCGCTGCGGGCGAGGCGAAACTTGCCGCCCCCCAGCGAGGTCACGTTCACCACGCCCACGAGGTCGCTGCCCAGCACGTAGGGCTCGCCCTTGACGACGCCCGCCGGGGTCGCGGGACGGGGAGCCGCGGCTGCAGCGCTGGCCTGCGCCGCGTCCACCACCAGCAGCGTTTCGGTGGTCGAAAGGGGGGCCATCAGCAGGTAGGCGGCCACCGGGCCATTGGCGGTGCCCGACACCAGCAGCGAGCTGGCCTGGCTGTTCGCCGGGGTCTTCCAGTCGCCCAGGGCGCGGGCGCCGAGCTTGCCGCGCACGAGCGCCCGCAGCGAGGCCGGGGAGTTCTTGACGTACAGGCACACCGCCGCCGCGCTCACCTTGAGGCTCGCTGGGCAGCCCACGATCTGGCCCTTGACCGCGCCGCTGAGTTCCACCGCGAGGCTGCTCGCGGCGCGGGCGGTCGCGGCCGAAACGGTGGCCTTGGGCACTGCCGCGGAGGTGGCTGGAGCCGTCTGCGCGGCGGCGAGGCTGAGAAACCCGCTGAGACCGAGGCCCAGCAGGGCAGCACTGGAGAGTTGACGCATGAACGGCATCTTAGCCACCCACCATGAGCTGTTTACGCGAGGGTCCACATGAAGGCGTCAGCTTCTTCATGAACGGGCGGTCCCCAGGTGCGTTCCGCCGGGTGGGGGCCTCGGGTACACTCGGGGCCGTGCCTGCCTTTCGCCTCCTGCTGCTGCTGCTGGGTTTGCTTGTCGGATGGGGTGCCGGGCAACTCCTCGCCGCCAGCACCGGGGACGACGGGACCGCATGGGTCAACACCCTCAGCCTGATGCTGGCGGGGGCTCTCGCCGCGCTGCTGCTGGGTCCCCGCGCCGAACGTGCCGCCACGCGGCTGTGGGACCGCCTGAGCCGCTGGTACGGCGGCCTCTCCCCCCGGCGGGTGGCGGCGGCGACTTTCGGGCTGATGGTGGCGCTGCTGCTCAGCGTGCTGCTGGGGCCGCTGGTGCGCTCGCTGCCCTTTTACGCGTGGCCGCTGAGCCTGCTGGTGACCGCCGTGCTGGCCGCCTTTTTCGTTCCCTTCGCGGTGCGGCACGCGGACGCCTTCGGTTTTCTGGATGTGGGGCCGGTGCGGCGGCGGGCGGGCGGCAAGATTCTGGATTCCAACGTGATTATCGACGGCCGGGTCCTGGACCTCGCCCGCAGCGGCTTTCTGGAGGGCGAGGTCATCGTGCCCGGCTTCGTGCTGCGCGAGCTGCAACTGCTGGCCGACAGCCACGACGCCCAGAAGCGCACGCGCGGCAAGCGGGCACTGACCCTACTCGAAGAGTTGCGGGGGATGCGTCCCCTGCGTGTCGAGGACTGGGACGACCCCACGCTGCCCACGGTGGACGACAAGCTGGTGCGCCTCGCCCGCGAGACGGGGGCCAGCCTGCTCAGCAACGACGCCAACCTCGCCCGCGTCGCGCGGCTGCACGGGGTGGAGGTGCTGAGCCTGCATGCGCTGGCCCTCGCCCTGCGGCCCCAGGTGCAGGCCGGGGACGTGCTCACCGTGACCGTCACCAAGGGCGGCCAGCAGCCTGGCCAGGGGGTCGGGTATCTGGAGGACGGCACGATGGTCGTCGTGGAGGGCGGCATCAAGCTGCGGGGCAAACCTGCCCGCGTGCAGGTCGTGAACAACGTGCAGACCGGGGCGGGCCGCATGATCTTCGCCCGCCCGGAGGACGCCGGGGCGGCCTGACCCGCCCGCACAGGGCGACCGCACAGTCGCTGTTCCCAAAAACCACGTACCCTCCCGCCTCCAGAAGAGGAAAAAACGGGGAGCCTGCTTCCGACCCTCTCCGAAGGGGTGAGGGGTCTTCTCCCACAGCGGACGGACGGGGCGCTGGCCCTGCGTCTGCACCCGCCCGCGTTGCCCTGCACCCGGCTGGCGACAATACTGGGAGCATGGACCCCGCGCCCGGCCCCGATGCGCCGCCCCCTGCCCTGCCGCCCTCTGCCCGGCGGGCGAGGCGGCGGCGCAAGGAGGACCCGCTGGGCCTGCTCGCCCTGCTGATTCCAATTTTCGTGCTGAGTCAGGTGTTCTCGCGGGGCAACCCACTGCCGGGACTGGCGGTGCTGCTGCTGGTGGCCCTGACGCTGCTGCTGCTGTTCGGCAATCCCCGCACGGGTGCGAACCTGCGGGCGGTGTTTGCGCGGCCCCAGGCGGCCGGGGTCCTCGCCCTGCTGATTCCGGCGGTGGCCGTGAGCGGCGTGTTCGGCGGGCCATGGCTGATGCTGGCGGTGCTGTCGCTCGCCTTCGTGGGGCTGGGGCTGGCGGCCTTCCGGGGGGTGGACCTGATTCACGAGGCCGGGCTGACTCCGGCCCCGCCCGTCTCCGCCGTCCCCCAGCCTGCGCCCGCTGCCCTGGCCGCCCAGCCCAGCGCTGAGGTGCTCCCGCAGCTTGACGTGCGCGAGCTGTGCCGGGGCCTGCCGCCTGCGCTGGCGGGCGAAGTGCTCTCTACCGTCGACCACCTCGAAACCGTGGCGGTGCAGGCCCGCGAAGGCGGGGACACCCGCCGCGCTTTCGACGCCCGGCAGAGCCTCGGCGACTACCTCCCCGGCACCGTTCAGGCCTGGAAAGCCCAGCCGGAAGACGAGCGCGACCCCGCCGAACTGGGACGCGCCCTGAGCCAGATTCGCCGCATTGCCGGGTCGGACACCTCCTCCCGCGAGAGCGCCCGCCGCGCCTGGGACACCCAGCAGCGCTTTCTGGAGGCCCGGACGGAGAAGGAGACGCCGGGTGATGGAATCATCACTCCGAGCAGAGCGAGAAGGCGAGAGTAGCTCTAGCCGGAGGTGGAGCGGGTTCGGGTGCTGTTCCTGGACACGCGGAACCGAAGTCCAGAGCGCGTCAAGAATCACGGCGCCCCGGAGTGACCCGGCCGGGGCTTGAACCGGACGTAACGTCAGCCCTTACGGTGATGGTCGGAGGGACGCGGTGAAACTCAGAATCGGTGAACTCGCCACACGCAGCGGCGTCACGGTGCGGACCCTGCGCCACTACGACCAGATTGGCCTGCTGAGCCCCGGCGAGCGCACCGACGGCGACCACCGCCTCTACTCCGAGGCCGAAGTGCGGACCCTGCACCAGATTCAGACCCTGCGCACGCTGGGGCTCTCGCTGGACCAGATTCGCGCCGCCCTGCACGACCCGGCCCACGACCCCGCCGCCGTCCTCGCCGCCCACATCCGCCTGCTGGAGGAGCGGCTGGAGCGCGAACAGACGCTGCTGGAGCGCCTAAGACGCCTGGACCCACGCGGGGCAAGTTGGGCCGAACTTCTGGAGGTGATGCGCATGAACGAGAAGGTGGAAAAGATGCTGGACGTGGCCCGTCAGGTGGGCGAGCAGCCCAAGTTCGACGACGAACAGATGAAGTATTTGGAGGAGCGCCGCGAGGTGGTCGGCGAGGCCCGCATCGGGGAAGTCGAGGCCGAGTGGCCCCGGCTCATGGCCGAAGTGCTGCGCGAGATGGAGGCCGGGACGCCTGCGTCCGACCCCCGCGTCCTCGACCTCGCCCGGCGCTGGCAGGGGCTGGTGGCCGAGTTCACCGGGGGGCGTCAGGACATCGGCGGGACGCTGAACGAGTCCTATCAGGCGCACATGCCGCCCGAAATGCAGGCGATGTGGAATTACATCGGGGAGGCGATGGGGCACCTGAAGTAAGGCGATTCGCCTCTCTCCGCAAGCCGCGACTTGCCCCAGATTGCCCCCTCTGCCACGGGGAGAAGACCCAAACGAAAGCGGCGGCCCAGCTACACGGGCCGCCGCCCCCCTGTTCTCTGCCTCAGTCCCGAACCAGCTCGATCCCCGCCAATTCATCCACCGGCAGGCCCCACTCGTTCATCGCGGCGATGAAGGGATCGGGGTCGAACTCCTCGACGTTGTAGACGCCGGGCTTCATCCACTCTCCCCGCAGCATCAGCATCGCGCCGATCATGGCGGGCACGCCGGTCGTGTAGGAGATGCCCTGCGCCTGCACTTCCTTGTACGTCTCGGCGTGGTCGGTGACGTTGTAGACGAAGTGGACGCTGGGCTCGCCGTCCTTGCCGATCCCCTTGGCCTGCACCCCGATGCAGGTCTGCCCGGTGTAGTTCGCCGCCAGCGACTCGGGCGCGGGCAGCACGGCCTTCAGGAACTCGATCGGGGCGATTTTCTGGCCCCGGAAGTCGATGGGCTCGATGGAGGTCATGCCGATGCCCTCCAGCACGTTCAGGTGCTTGATGTACTGCTCCCCAAACGTCATCCAGAACCGCGCCCGCTTGATCGTCGGGAAGTTCACGACCAGCGATTCGAGTTCCTCGTGGTAGAGGACGTAGCTCTTGCGGGTCGCCACGTTGGGGTAATAGATGTCCTGGCTGATTTCCAGCGGCTCGGTCTCGACCCACTCGCCGTTTTCCCAGTAGCGGCCATTGGCGGTGATCTCGCGGATGTTGATTTCCGGGTTGAAGTTGGTGGCGAAGGCCTTGCCGTGGCTGCCGTTGTTGCAGTCCACGATGTCGAGGTAATGAATTTCGGAGAAGTGGTGCTTGGCGTGGTGGGCGGTAAACACGTTCGTCGCGCCGGGGTCGAAGCCGCAGCCCAGTAGCGCCATCAGCCCCGCCTGCTCGAAGCGTTCGCGGTAGGCCCATTGCCAGGAATACTCGAACTTCGCCACGTCGCGCGGCTCGTAGTTGGCCGTGTCGAGGTAGTGCACGCCCGTCTCCAGGCAGGCGTCCATGATCGTGAGGTCCTGGTAGGGCAGCGCCACGTTGATGACGAGTTCGGGGCCGAAGTCGCGGATCATCGCGGCGAGTTCCGGCACGTTGTCGGCGTCCACCGCCGCCGTGGTGAACTTCGTCTTGCTCTGGGGCAGGTGCTCGTGGATTTCCGCGACGATCTTGTCGCATTTGCTCACCGTGCGGCTGGCGAGCAGCACTTCGGTGAACACGCCGTCGTTCTGGGCGCACTTCTTGGCGACCACGTTGCCCACGCCGCCCGCGCCGATAATCATGACCTTGCTCATCGGGGGCCAGTGTACCCGCTCGCGGCTGCTAGCCTGCGCCCCATGCGGACCTTTGGCCTGATCGTGCTCGCCTTCGTGACCGGCGTGGGCCTGATGGTCGCGGCCCTGTCGTGGCAGGGCCGCGCCGCCCGCGAGTACGCGGGGGAGGCGGTGCGGGCCGCCGTCCGCGCGGGCATCACTCAGGAAACCCCCTGCGCCGCCGTGCTGAAACGCGAACCACCCGCCACCGTGCAGAACTGCGTCGTGGGAGTGCAGGACGGTCAGCTCGCCGCCACCGTGACGCTGGAAGGCGGGCGGGTGTCGGTGGCGCGGCCCTGAGCGCCTCCAGAACTGTTGCCCGGCCCCGGATGGGGTACGGTCAGGAGATGTTGACTCTCCAGGGAACGTACCAGGTCGCGCCCAACAAGCGCCTCACCATCCTCGCCGAGCCGCAGGGCACGCACGCGCAGATGCCCCTGCTGCGGGACGACGCGCAGGCCCTGCGGGCCGCCTGCGAGGTGGGCGACGGCCGCTGCGAGGTGCAGGTGCAGACCCAGCACGGCCCCATGCGCGGCACCCTGGTGGAAAAGCGGCCCCGCAAGTTCTCGCTGTGGCAGTTCGAGGGCCACCTCGGCTTTCTGCCGCGCGAGGACCGCGCCTGAGCCGGACCCACTGAACGGCAGACGCGCCCAGGCACATGGCCTCGGGCGCGTCTCTTGTCTCTCCTCAATCCGGGAGGTGATCGTCCGGTTCGTCGTCCGCCTGCCCCCCCGCCCGCACCCAGGCGTCGACCGGAGTGCCTGCGGCACGGCGGGTCACATGCTGGCGCAGCGGCCCCATCAGGGTGGCGAGGTGGCTCAGGGTCACGGGCAGGGTCACCACGCCGCGCAGGTACAGCGGGTTGAGGCTGTGGGCGTCGGTGCGCTGAACGTCTTCCAGCAGGACCGTAAAGATGCGGCCCCCGCGCTCGAACTGCACGCGGTCACTGGTGCCGGGCATCCAGCGCAGCGTGAGGGTGCGGGGCGGGCCGGGAGGGGACTGGCCTTTGGAGGACGTGGGCATGGGAACCTCGGCTTTCGGTAGGCGCCCGCCGCTCGCTGCCGCCCGGCGAGGAGGGGCGCCCCTCCGTGCAGCCTGACACGGGCAGATGATGACCGGGTGCGGTGCGGACTTCTTCCGGCCGGGCGGATATGGTCTGCTGACCCCATGACAACATCTCTGGCCGACCTCTACCTCTCCGACGTGCGGGCGCGGATGCGGGGCGTCAAGGCGCTGGGCGACGGGGCGCTGGCCCAACTCCGGCCCGGCGAGTGGCACACGGCGCTCTCGGAAGGGGGCAATTCCGCCGCTGTCCTCGTGCAGCACCTCGCGGGCAACATGCATTCGCGTTGGGGTGGCCTGCGCGGGGGGTACGCGCCGGGCATGGAAGGGGAGACGCCGGGCCGCAACCGCGACGCCGAGTTCGGGGAGGGTGACCAGGCGGCCGACGAGCTGCGGGCGGTGTGGGAGGAGGGCTGGACCGTCTTTCTGGACGCGCTGGACCACCTGCGGCCCGCCGACCTGACGGGCACGCTGACCATCCGGGGCGAACCGCACACGGTGCTGGAGGCGATTCAGCGGCAGGTGGCCCATTACAGCGGACACGTCTATCAGCTCGTGTTGCTGGTCAAAACCCTCCGGGGCGCGGAGTGGCAGACCCTCAGCATTCCGCGCGGCGGGTCGGCGGCGTACAACGCGCGGCTGGAGGCCGAAAACCGCTGAGCCCTAGCGGTTGCTCTTGCGAAAGAGCCCGCCCTGACCCGCCGCCGCGTCCCGCACCGCTTCCTCCATCAGCGTGACGATTTGCGACACGGGCAGGGTGAAAAAGCCCGCCTCGCCGCGGGCGTGCGCGGCCCGCCAGGTGTCGTACCCGCCGCCATCGTCGGCCGCGACGCCTTCCTCCAGCAGTTTGGTCACGCTCTGGCGCACCTCGGCCTCGCGGATGGGCAGGTGGCCGATGGAGGTGGTCAGGCCGCTCTCGGTCAGGGGGCTGGGAATCCGCAGGCCCTGAAGCTGGACGTGTAGCAGGGCCTCGCCGTCCACCGCCTCGCGGCGCAGGACGATCAGGGTGGAGCCTTCCTCGCCGGGGCGGGTGCGGTAGGCCCAGCGCTGGCCGGGGGCAAAGGTCGGAGCGGGGTCGGTCATGACCCCAGGCTAGCCGACGCCCCCGCACTCCTACCACCGGGGCGCTAGCCTCCCCCCATGAGTGGCGACGGCCTGCCCGAACGGTTCGACGTGATCGTCCACCCCGCCCATGAGCTGCGCGGCGAGGTGCGGGCGCAACCCAGCAAGAACTACACGACCCGGTATCTGCTCGCGGCGGCGTTGGCCGGGGGGGAGACGCGGGTGGTGGGAGCCGCCACCAGCGAGGACGCGGAGGCGCTGCTGGCCTGCCTGCGCGACTGGGGCGCGGGGGCCGAGCGGGTCGGGGAGGATGTGGTGGTGCGCGGTTTTGGGGCACACCCACGGCCCGGCGTGACCCTTAACCCCGGCAACGCGGGCGCGGTGGCCCGCTTCCTGATGGGGGTGGCGGCGCTGACCACGGGCACCACCTTCGTCACCGACCACCCCGACTCGCTGGGACGGCGGCCCCAGGGCGACTTGCTCGCGGCACTGGAGCGGCTGGGGGCACGGGTGACGAGCGCGGGCGGACGCCTCCCGGTCACGATTTCCGGCCCGGTGCGCGGCGGCGCGGTGGAGGTGGGCGCCGAACGCTCCAGCCAGTACGCCTCGGCGCTGATGTTCCTGGGACCGCTCCTGCTGCAAGGATTGGACCTGCACCTCACAGGTGAGATCAAGAGCCACGCTCCCCTGCGGCAGACGCTGGACACGCTGGCGGCCTTCGGGATTCAGGCGACGGCCTCGGGCGACCTGCGCCGCATCTCCATTCCCGGTGGTCAGGCGTACCGGGCGGGCCGTGTCCTCGTGCCGGGAGACTATCCGGGCAGCGCAGCCCTCCTCGCCGCTGCGGCCGTGCTGCCGGGCGAGGTGACGGTCACGAATCTGCGCGAGCGTGACCTTCAGGGCGAGCGCGAGGCTTTGGCCGTGCTGCGCGACATGGGGGCAGAGGTCGTGCGCGAGGGCGACCGGGTGACCGTGCGCGGTGGGCAGCCCCTGCGGGCGGTGACCCGTGACGGCGACGGCTTCACCGATGCGGTGCAGGCGCTGACCGCGGCCGCTGCCTTTGCCGACGGCACGACCACTTGGGAGAACGTGGCGACCCTGCGCCTCAAGGAATGCGACCGCATCAGCGATACCCGCCGCGAGCTGGAGCGGCTGGGATTGACGGCCAGCGAAACGGGGGAGAGCCTTAGCGTGACGGGCGCGGGGCGAATTGCCGGGGGCCTCACCGCCGACGGGCACGGCGACCACCGCATGATCATGCTCCTGACCGTGCTGGGATTGAAAGCCGACGCGCCCATTCGTATCACTGGGGCGCACCATATTCGCAAGAGCTACCCGGCCTTCTTCCGGCATCTGGAGGAGCTGGGGGCACGCTTCGGGTACGTGGAGGCCACACGGGATTGACCGCCGTCACGGTCAGGCCTCACGGCCCCGTGGTCTTCTGCCTCTATGCGGAAACGACTGTTGATGGCGGGGATGCTGGCTCTGGCGGGCGTGGCGGGAGCGCAGGCCCCCACCCTCAAGGCCCCGGACGGCTTCAAGGTCACCATGTACGCCGACGGGTTTCAGCAGCCGCGCTTCATGGCGGTGGCTCCGAACGGCGACGTGTTGCTCTCCGACTCGCGGGCGGGAACGGTCGTGGTGCTGCCCGACCGCGACCGCAATGGGCGCTCGGACCGCCAGATCGTCTTCGCGTCGGGGCTGAACCGGCCGCATGGGCTGGCCTTCCATGGCGGCTTCCTGTACGTGGCGAACACCGACGGCGTGGTGCGCTTCCGGTACGCGAACGGACAGACGAAGGCGAGTGGGGCCGCGCAGCGCGTCGTCTCGCTGCCTCCCAACGGCGGCCACTGGACGCGCACGGTGGCGTTCGGTCCCGACGGGCGGATGTACGTGTCGGTCGGCTCCAACTGCAATGTCTGCGAGGAAACCGACGCCCGCCGCGCCGCCGTCTGGGTCTACGACGCCGATGGCAAGAACGGCAAGCCCTACGCGACGGGCCTGCGCAACGCGGTCGGCCTGGAGTGGTTTGGCGGCACCCTCCATGCGACCAACAACGGCCGGGACATGCTGGGCGACGACCTCCCGCCCGAGGGCTTCTACAAGCTCAGGGCAGGCGGCTTCTACGGCTGGCCCTACTGCTACACGGTGAAGGCGGGGCAGGCCCAGGTCTGGGACAAGGACTTCGGGCAAAAGAGCGCCGCCGTCTGCAAGTCGGCGACCCCCGCCTTCGCCCTGACGACCGCGCACTCCGCGCCGTTGGGCCTGGCCTTCTACACGGGCAAGACTTTCCCCAGCACCTACCGGGGCCAGATGTTCGCCGCGCTGCACGGCTCGTGGAACCGCAGCGAGAAAAGCGGGTATAAGGTCGTTACCGTGAACCCCCAGACCGGGCAGGTCCGCGATTTCCTGACGGGTTTCCTGCGGGGCGCAGAGGTGCTGGGCCGCCCGGTGGACCCGGTGGTGGCGCGGGACGGGGCGCTGCTGGTCACCGACGATGGCGAGGGGCGGGTCTGGCGGGTTCAGTACACCGGAAAGTGAAGCCATCTTCACGCGTGCTCATTTCTTCCACATCACCCGGCCGGGGGGCGGTAGGCTGAGGGGAGCCGGGCGGCGTTGCCGTCTGGTTACCCCTTGCCGCCCCTGGAGGCCCCATGACGATGAACCGTCCCCTTTCTTCCGGCGAACGCGCCCTGATCTTTTTCGGCAACCTGTGTATCACCCCCCTGCTGGGCCTGATCCTGTACCTGGTGTGGAAGGACCAGTCCCCGCTCAAGGCGCAGCAGACCTGCACCCTCACGTTGATCTCGCTGGCCGTATGGCTCGTGCTGTATGGGGCGCTGTTCGTGCTGGGCGTGCTGGGCAGCCTCGTGGGGAGCAGCTAGGTTTCACCCATGCTGCTGGCCTGCCACGGGATTCCCGAGCGTTGCCTGCGGGTGCGCGGGCGGCGGATGCGCATCTGTGCCCGCTGCACCGGCATCTACCTGGGCTATCTGGCGCTGCTGGGCTTCGCGTGGCAGTTCTGGCAAGAGGGCATGCTGCCCCAGCCGCTCCCCATGTTGCTGCTGCACCTGCCCCTGCTCGCCGACGGACTGACCCAGGCGGCGGGCTGGCGGCCGAGCACCAATGCCCTGCGGCTGCTCACCGGGGTGCTGGCGGGGGTGGGACAGGTCGGCTTGCTGGCCTGGGCCGCGCTGAGCAGCGGACGGTGGTTCGCCGAGGTGATCCTGGGGTGACATGTTTGCTGGGCAGAAGTTGCGCTCAGCCCACCCCTCCGTACGTACACTGACCCATGACCACCACCCTCCCGGCCGCGCCCGCACCCGCCGCGCCCACCCGCGCGACTCCGGCGCAGAACCTCGTCACGCTGGGGCTGGGATGGTGGCTGACCACGGGCATCTTCGTGGACGGCTGGGCGCACAACCGCTACGGCGAGAGCCTGGAAACCTTCTTCACGCCCTGGCACGCGCTGTTCTATTCGGGCTTTCTGGCGGTGGCGGCGTGGGTGCTGTGGCTGGGGTATCGGGGCTGGCGGTCCGGGCGGCGGGGCCTCGCGGCCTTTCCCGAGGGGTACGCCCTGGCCGCACTGGGGGTACCGATCTTCGGGCTGGGCGGGCTGGGCGACATGACCTGGCACACCGTCTTCGGCATCGAGGTCGGCATTGAGGCGCTGCTCTCGCCCACGCACCTGCTGCTGTTCGCGGGAGCGATGTGCATCCTGGCGGCCCCGCTGGTGAGCAGTTGGCGGGTGCCCACGCCCCGCGCGGCCCCGGCGGGGGTGGTGTGGCCCGCCGTGCTGTCGGCCACGGCGCTGCTGAGCTTCACGTCCTTTATGCACATGTACCTGTGGGGCCTGCTCGCCGCCCCGCAGGGCCTCGGGTACGTGCAGACGCGCGGCGAGCTGAGCAGCATCCTCCTCACCGCGCTGATTCTGGCTGCGCCCCCCCTCCTGCTGCTGCGGCGCTTCCGGCTGCCCTTCGGGGCCATAACCCTCATGTACGGGCTGAATACCCTGCTGATGACCCTGATGCTGGTGCCCGGCGAGTGGCGCGTGCCCCTGCTGATGCTCGCCGCCGGGCTGGTGGCCGACGCGCTCTTCCTCCTGCTGAACCCGTCCCCGGCGCGGCCCTGGGCGCTGCGGGCCTTCGCCTTCGGGCTGCCGCTGGCCGTGTGGGTGCCGTACCTGGGTGGGCTGACCTTGCTGGGCCTGACCAACCTCAGCCTGGAGCTGTGGCTGGGCGTCGCGGTGATGGCGGGCCTGGGCGGCGTGGGCCTGAGTGCCCTGGTGGTGCCCCCGCCCGTGCCCGCCGAAGCGGGCGGCTGATAGCCTTCCCCCATGACCCCCCGCACGCCCGAGGAAGTCCGGGCCTTTTTCGACGCCCACCGCACCGTTCGCCAGTACGTCACCAGGGAGGACGGCTCGCCCCTCCCCATGCCGGAGGAACATCTGGACGTGCTCCTGCACGCCGCCCAGCGTGCTCCCACCGACGCGACGGCGCAGCTTTACTCCTTCGTGCGCCTCGTCTCGCCGGAGGTGCGGGCGCGGGTGGCCGAACTGACCACGAACGCCCACGTTCAGACCGCGTCAGAGGCCTTCGTAATCTGTCTCGACGTGCGGCGGGTGGGCCAATTCCTGCGGGTCGCCGGGCACGAGGTCGGGCATTGGCCCGCCATCGGGGTCCATTTCGGCATCGGGGACGCGGTGATGGCCGGGCAGAACCTGCTCACCGCCGCCGAACTGCTGGGCTATCAGGGCTGCTGGATCGGCGGGGTGATGAATGGGCTGGAAGGGCTGCTGGACGTGCTGGCGCTGCCCCAGGGAGTGCTGCCCTTCGCCGCCCTCACGGTGGGCCTCCCCGCCGAGACGCCGCCCCAGCGCCCGCGCGTGCCCCGGTCCCTCGTCGTTCACGAGGACCGCTACCGGGACGGCACCGACGAGGAATTGCGCGGCGGTGCCGAGGTCATGAATCCCATCGCCGCGCGGGGCGGTCAGCCCGGCGACTGGGCACGGCTGCTGCGGGCGTACTGGGCGCCGGGCGGCGGGATGGAGAAGCGTGAGCCTCACCTCGTCGCGGCGCTGAAGCGGCAGGGGCTGTGGGCAGGGGAAGAGGAAGGGGCGACCCGGCCCACCGCCGAGGCCGCGCCCGCCCGCGAGGGGTGACGGACTGAAAGGTGGGTGGCCTGGAGCTGGCCGCCAGCCTGACTCTGGGACGGGCGCTGGCGGGGTTGTTGTTGACCCCCCTCCCCGGGATGCAGTGCGCCCCTCCGGGTGTGTCGTCCCCCGGTCGGTGCAGGGAACCGGGGCCGGGACGGTGGGGCAGCGTCGGCCCGGCAGGAATGAACACTTGCCCACCTCCCCCCGAATCCGCCGCCGGGCAGGGGGGGGTAGCGTGGGCGGATTCATGACCCCGGCCCCCTCCTCGACCTCTGGCCCCCTGGGGCACCTCCTCGCCTTCGTGCAGCGGCACTGGCGCACGCTATTGCTGCTGTTTTTCGGGCTGCTGGTGCCGCTGCTGATCTTCGTCTCCATCGCGGAGGACGTGTTCAACAAGGAGCCTTTCGCCTTCGAGCGGCCGCTGATGCTGGCGCTGCACGCAGGGCAATCGCCCCTGCTGGACCGGGTGGCCGCCACCTTCTCTCTGCTAGGCAGTGCGCGGGGCATGGTGCCGATCACGCTGGTGCTGGTGTTCCTGTTCTACCGGCTGCGCCACCGCCTGGGCTACTTCCTGGCGATCAGCCTGGGGGGGGTGGCGCTGATCAACGTGCTGCTGAAAAACGTCTTCGACCGGCCCCGGCCTGCCTTCTGGACCCCGATCCTGCCCGAACCCGACTACTCCTTTCCCAGCGGACACGCGATGTTCGCCTCGGCGTTGGCGACCTCGCTGGTGGTGCTGCTGTGGCCGACGCGCTGGCGGGTTCCGACGTTGATTCTGGGGGTGCTGTACGTCCTCGGCATGATGTGGTCGCGCGTCTATATCGGGGTTCATTACCCGACGGACGTGCTGGGGGGGGCGCTCTTTTCGCTGGCGTGGGTGGTCGCGCTGACGCGGGCGCTGCGAATTCATCCGGCCTTTCCGGTGAACTCCCGTGAGGGGTGAGGGGCGGCCCGTCCCAGCCCCGCCTCCGCTCAGCCCTGCGGGTGCGCCAGCGTCTCGCCGACGCCGAGGCCGTGGCGGTAGACGAGCTGCCCGCCCAGAAAGCCGCCCAGCCCGGCCAGTCCCAGCGCCGCGCCCGACAGGGCCTTGCCCAGCCGCCGCTTGTGCCGCTTGCGGGCCAGCAGCGAGGCCACGTTGAGGAGGAAAGCGGCCTCGTTCACCGTGCCGTGAATCAAGCCGGTGCGCCTCGCCTCGCCGCGCGTGTTGGCCCAGTCGGTCCACCCGGCGGCAATGGCCGCCACCGAACCCACCGTGCCCAGCAGCAGCGCCCGGTCGGCGGCGGCCTCGTTCTCCGGCGAGCCTCCCGGCAGGAAGTCCAGCAGTCCCGCCACGATCCACCCTCCCAGCGGTAAGTGAATCAGGATGGGGTGGAGGGGATGGCCCAGCGGCTGGCCGTGCAGGGTCGCTTCGACGGAGTCGGGCAGGGCGTCCAGCAGCTCGCGCACCTTGGGCTGCAACGTGTCGGCGAGGGCTTCCAGCCGGTCATGCTGGCTGAGGGTGTCCTCGAAGCGGTCGTTGATCTGCGAGTCCATAGGCGAAACCTCCGTTCCCCCGATTGTGTCCCCTGCGGCGGGGGACGCGGGGGAGGGTTAAGCGAGGCTCTGTGCCTGATTCGCCTTGGGCCGCACGGGAGCTGGGTGCTACCTTCGCCCCCATGCCCCGCCCCGCGCCCCTCGCCGCCGCCACGCGTCTGCCCACGCTGGGGCGGTACGGCCTGCTGGTCTTCGGCCTGGCCCTCTACGGCCTCGCCCTGCGGCTGATGCTGGACGCGCGGGTGGGGGTGGCCCCGTGGGAAGCCTTTCACCTCGGCGTGACCTACCACCTGCCTCTAACGCTGGGCACGGTGAGCATCCTGACGGGAGTGCTGATCGTGGCGTTTACGGCGCTCTATCTGCGCGAGCGGATCGGGCCGGGGACCGTGCTGAACGTGCTGCTGATCGGACTTTTTTTGGATCTGCTCGCCCCATTGGTGCCCGACCCCTCCGGTTTCCTGGCCTGCTGGGGGCAGTTCGGCCTCGGCGTCGGCCTGCTGGGGCTGGCAACGGGCACCTACGTGGCGGCGGGCCTGGGGGCCGGGCCGCGCGACGGGCTGGTGCTGGGCCTCAGCCGCCGCACGGGGTGGGACGTGGCGCGGGTGCGCGGGGGGATTGAGCTGGTCGTACTGGCGCTGGGCTGGCTCCTCGGCGGGCTGGTGGGTTGGGGCACCCTCGCCTTCGCGCTGGCGAGCGGCCCGGCGATGCGGGCGGGGCTGGGGCTGTACGGGCTGGAGCGAAGTCCTAAGCCTTCCGCAGGAGCGGCTACACATCCGGTGGGCAAAGTCCCTTAACGTCAAAGGGTCACGTCCCACCCCGGAGGTTGCCCTATGAGCGATTCGAGTTCCAAGTCCGACGCCCCCGCCCGGCCCCTGAACCGCCGCGACACCCTGCGTCTGCTGGGCGCGGCGGGTCTGGTCACGGCCGCCGCCCCGCTGGTCCAGGCCCAGACTGCGCCCGCTCAGCCGCAGACCACCCAGGCCCCCGCCGGACCCCTCAATGGCAACGGCTTCTACCGCCAGCGCATCGGCGACATGACCGCCACGGTGGTGAGCGACGGCACCGCCCCCCTCGCCGCCGTGCTGCCGACCTGGGGGGCCAACCCGGACCGGCAGGCCGAGTTCGCCGCGACCCTGGCCGAGTACTCTGTCCCTGCCACGAACACGGTCAACCACTTCAACCCGGTCGTGCTGGAGGTCGGCGGGCGGCGGGTGCTGATCGACACCGGGCGCGGCGGAACGGGTGGGCAACTGGTCGCCAACCTGGGGCGGGCCGGACTCGACCCGGCGAGCATCGACACTGTGTTCATCACCCACGGGCACGGGGACCATATCGGTGGCCTGACCACGAACGGGCAACCCACCTTTCCCGGCGCCCGGCACGTCATGGGCGCGGCCGAGTTCCAGTTCTGGACCACCCAGGCCAACCCCAACGCGGCGGTGCAGGCCAACCTGATCGGCCTGCGCGACCGCTTCACGCTGATTCAGCCCGGCGCCGAGATCGTCCCTGGCGTCACGGCCGTCGCCACGCCGGGCCACACCCTGGGGCACCTCAGCGTGCGGGCCGGGAGCGGCAACGCGGGCCTGATGGTCTTCGGGGACGCGGCGGGGCACTTCCTGCTCTCGCTGCGGCACCGGGGGGCCTATATCGGCTTCGACACCGACGGCCCGCTCGCCGCCCGCACCCGCCAGCGCATCTTTAACGAGGCGGTGGAGGAAGGGCTGTGGGTCACGGGCTACCATTTCCCCTTCCACGCCATCGGGCACCTGCGGCGTCAGGGCCTCCGGCTGCTCGGCAGCTACGAGTACGAACCGGCCGTGTGGCAGTGGAGCTGAGAGAGGGCGCCTGACAGACCCCTCACCCCCTCGCTGCGCGAGGCCCCTCTCCCTCTGGGAGAGGGGTCTTTTCTGCCTCCCTTCGCGTGGGGAGTTCGCAGAGCTGCTTGCAGAAGAGGGTGGCAGGCGTAGCTCGCCCGCCATTTAACCCCGGTCCCCTGACCCTCGGGCCATGCTGGGGCTTTTTGCCGCTGACGGCGGAGGGCTGACCGCTCTACCCTCGTCCCATGACCGCACCCCTCTCCCTCGCCGAGGGCGGCTCTCTCTACGACCGCATCGGGCCGGAGGCGCTCGCCTCGCTGGTGCGGCGCTTTTACACCCACGTCGCCCGCGACCCCGACCTCGCGCCGATCTTTCCCGACGACCTGACGCACACGGCGGAAAAGCAGTTCGCCTTCCTGTCGGGCTTTCTGGGCGGGCCGCCCCTCTACCACCAGCGCTACGGGCACCCCCGGCTGCGGGCGCGGCACCTCCCCTTCGAGATCACGCCCACGCGGGGCCGGGCGTGGCTGGCCTGCATGAACGCGGCCCTGCGCGAGACGCCCGAGATCGGGGAGGCCGAGGCGCGGGAGCTGTACGCGGCGCTCGCGCGGGTGGCCGTGCATATGGTCAACGCGCCGGACACGTCCGCCCCGAATTGACTAGCAGGGTCACGGACGGCCCAGGGGTCCCCCCCCTACACTGGCCGCATGACCTCTCCCCAGCGCAGCATTGACGACCTCCGCGCGGAGGTGGACGCGATCAACCGGGATCTCCTGACCCTCCTCTCCCGCCGGGGCGAGGTGGTCGCGCAGATCGGGCGGGCCAAGTCCGCCGAGGGCCGCCCGCAGCACTACGACCCCGCCCGCGAGGAGCAGCAACTGCGCGAGCTCGAGCGCCTCAACCCCGGCCCCTTCTCGCACGCGGCGGTCAAGGCGATCTTCAAGGAGATTTTCAAGGCCAGCCTCGACCTCGA
Source organism: Deinococcus sp. HSC-46F16 (assembly GCF_024171495.1). Taxonomy (NCBI): domain Bacteria; kingdom Thermotogati; phylum Deinococcota; class Deinococci; order Deinococcales; family Deinococcaceae; genus Deinococcus; species Deinococcus sp. HSC-46F16. Next base: position 959,152 of record NZ_JALJZW010000001.1, on the reverse strand, counting down.
GGAGAGCAACGACAAGAAGCAACTGCTGGTCTCGCGCAAGGTGCAGCCTGCCGACACGGTGCTCGACATCGACGGGGTGCGGATCGGCGGGGACGCGCCCCCGGTCATCATCGCCGGGCCGTGCTCCATCGAGTCGGCGGGGCAGATGGAGGAGACGGCTGCGTTCCTGGCGGGCCGGGGCGTCCGGATTCTGCGCGGCGGCGCGTACAAACCGCGCACGAGTCCCTACGGCTTTCAGGGCATGGGGGTGGACGGCCTCCTCATCGGCGGGCAGGTCGCCCGCGAACACGGGATGCTGTTCGTGACCGAGGTGATGGACACCCGCGACGTGGAGGTCGTGGCCGAACACGCCGACATCCTCCAGATCGGTGCCCGGAACATGCACAACTTTGCCCTGCTGCGCGAGGTGGGCCGCGCCCGCCGCCCGGTGCTGCTCAAGCGCGGCCTCGCGGCCACCGTCGAGGAATGGCTGTACGCCGCCGAGTACATCCTCTCGGAGGGCAACCCCGAAGTGATCCTCTGCGAGCGCGGTATCCGCACCTTCGAAAAGTGGACGCGCAACACGCTGGACCTCTCGGCGGTGGCCCTCGCCAAGCAGGAGACGCACCTGCCCGTGATCGTGGACGTGACCCACGCTGCCGGACGCCGCGACCTGCTGATCCCGCTGGCCAAGGCGGCCCTGGCCGTCGGCGCTGACGGCATCCACGTCGAGGTCCACCCCAGTCCCGCCACGGCGCTCTCGGACAACGAGCAGCAGCTCGACTTCGCCGGGTACGAGCGTTTCGCGGCGGCGCTGGCCCCGATGCTGGCGGCGCCGACGCTGGTTTAGCCTTCCGCCCCCCGGACCTCTGCCCGCCCCGCCTCCCCAGTGAGGCGGGCGAGCAGTTCGGCGCCCTCGCCCAGCGGGAAAGTGTGGACCTCCTGCACCTCGCCGCGTTCCTCACGGGTCAGGCTCAAGACCTCCACCCCGAAGGACGCGACCGGGGGCTTGAGGGGCTGCACCTCCGCCCAGATCAGGTCCTCGACGCGCGGCAGGATGCCCAGGCCCAGCGTGAGGTGCGGGGTGTATCCCTCGCCGTCGTGGGGGGCGCGGGTGGACGGTCCCACGCCGAGGGCGCGGGCGTGCAGGTTGGAGAGCTGGGGCGTCCGCATGCACTCCAGAAAGACCAGGTGCGGCAGCCGCTTCCAGCCGCGCACCGGCACCTCGAAGGGCGCGGTACCCCGCAGCGCCTCCCGAAAGGCTGCGACGAGTTCCCCCGGCGTGAGGTGGGTCTGAAAGGGCGCCCGCAGGTTCAGGTGCGGTGCTCCGAAGCCGCGCACGCCCAGCCGCTCCTGGGTGCGCCGCAGCCAGGTGTCGAGCGCCTCGGGCGGCCACGCGACGAGGCTGTAGAGGGGTTGGCCGGTGGCCCGGTCGGGAGCAGTCACAGTCAGGGTCCGATCCGGTAGCGGCACTGGCCCTGCCCGCAGGCGATGCGCGTCTCGCGGGTGACGGGCACGCCCAGCACGTCTGTGAAGAGCCGCAGCTCACTGTGACACAGTTCCGGGAACCGCCGCGCCACCGTCAGGTTGGGGCAGTTGCGCTCCGCGATCAGCCACTCGCCCGCCCGCGCTCCGGGTTCGGCCACCGCGTCGAAGCCCAGCTCGGTCAGCCACGCGGCAAAGCGGGCGATTCGCTCCTCGGGCGGCAATTCGGCGGGAAGCGCGGCCTGCACCTGCGCCGTGAGTTCCGCGCTGCGGGCGCCCAGCACCTGCGTCACCGCCTCGTCGCCGTAGAGCGCCTGGAGGTGCCGCAGCACGTCCACGCACAGCGCCGAGTAGGTCTTGGGAAAGGTCGCCTCGCCCCGGTCGGTGAGCACGAAGACGTGCTGGGGCCGCCCCCTCCCGCCGGGCCGCTCGGTGCGGGCCTCGATCAGCCCCTGCTCCTGAAGGTCGAGCAGGTGCCGCCGCGCCCCCGGCACGCTGATGCCGAGGTTCGCCGCGAGGTCCTGCACCGTCTGCGGCCCGGCGCGTTTGAGCCGCTCCAGCAGGCGGGGTTTGGTGCGCTCCGGGGCGGGCGCGGGCGTGGGCTGGGGGGCCAGGGCCGTCACCTCAGACCACCGGGAGCTGGTCGGGGAGATGCGAGAGGGCCTGCACGCTGACCCGCCCCGCGAGCGCACGCGCCACCCCGGTCAGGGCCTGCGCCGCCGCCGAGTCGGGGTGCGCCAGCACGGCGGGAGCGCCCGCGTCGGCGTCCTTGCGCACTTCGAGGTCGAGCGGCACTTCGCCCAGCAGCGGCAGGCCGCCCAGCTTCTGCGCTCCGCCGCGTCCGAAGATGTCGTAGGTCAGCCCAGTGTCGGGCGCCACGAAGTAACTCATGTTCTCGATCACCCCCAGCACGGGCACGCTGGCCTTGCGGAACATGTCCACCGCCCGCGCCGCGTCAATCAGGGCCACGTCCTGCGGGGTGGTCACGATCACGGCGCCCGTCACCTGAATGGTCTGGGTCAGGCTGAGCTGCACGTCGCCCGTGCCCGGCGGCAGGTCCACGATCAGGTAGTCGAGTTCGCCCCAGGCCGCGTCCTTGAGAAACTGCTGGATGGCCGAGTGCAGCATCGGCCCGCGCCACACGAGCGCCTGCCCCGCGGGGGAGAGGTTCGCCATGCTCAGGAACCGCAGGCCGTGCGCTTCGAGGGGCTGCATCTTGCGCTCGGCGTTGGCGGTCACGCGCTCCTGGGTGCGGCCCAGCATGTGCGCCACGCTGGGGCCGTACACGTCGGCGTCGAGCAGGCCCACCCGCGCCCCGTCCTGGGCGAGGGCCGCCGCGAGGTTGACCGCCACGCTGCTCTTGCCCACGCCGCCCTTGCCGCTGCCCACCAGCAGCACGTGCTTGACGCCCGGCAACGCGGGCTGCCCCCCGGTGCGGACCATCGCGCCGAAGGTCACGACCACATCCTGAATGCCCGGTACCCCGAGCACGGCCGAGCGCACGTCGCCCTCGATCTGGCCCTTGAGCGGGCAGGCGGGCGTGGTCAGGTTGACCTTGACCTGCGCCACCCCGCCCTCGACCTCCGCCCGCTCGATCATGCCCAGCGACACGAGGTCGCGGTGCAGTTCCGGGTCATTCACGGTCTTCAGGGCAGCCCACAAGGCGTCACGCATATCCCGCCATTAGTAGCGCGGCGGGGGAGGGGGCGGCAAGCTCGGGGGTCACAGTGGGGCAGGGGTCACGGTGGGAAGAAGGAGTGGGCGCCGACGTTGGGAGCGTCGGTGGAGTGATCTGGGAGGTGATTTGCCACCCATCCGCCCACGGTCCTCTTCCCGCTCCCCCGGGGCGCGTGCTACACTCCCGGAGTTTGCCTCCCAGGGGGCGAGTTGTCGCGCACGCACGGCAGGCCGCAGGGGACCTGCGCCCCAGGCCGCCCGCCGCGAGTAAGGAGTAAGACCATGAAGCGTACCTACCAGCCGAATGTCCGCAAGCGGGCCAAGACCCACGGCTTCCGTGCCCGCATGAAGACCAAGGCGGGCCGCAACATCCTGGCCCGTCGCCGCGCCAAGGGCCGTCACCGCCTGACCGTCAGCGACGAGTAAGGCCCCGGCCCCGCCAGGAGCAGGCCATCGTCCAGACTGAACCTTCCAGCGCCACCCCGGAGCGGCCCCGCCGCCCGGTGGCGCTGATCTCATTGACCGGCGACCGCGAGTTCCGGCGGGTCCGGCAGCACGGCGCGGTGGTGCGCGACCGCCTGTTCACCCTGCGTGTCACCGATTACCGCCCCCGCTACGGTGAGGTGTGGCGGCCCCGCGCCACCATTGGGATTGTGGTGCCGAAAAAGACCCTCAGCCGCGCGGTGGACCGCAACCGTGCCCGCCGCCGGGTGCGCGAGGCGTTGCGGACCCTGCCGGGCGGCCTGCCCCCCTGCCGGGCGATCCTGCTGCCCAACCCGGCCGTCCTGAGAGTGCCCTTCCCTGAGCTGCAGGCGGCGCTGGCGCGGGCCTTTGCGGGCACGTCGGGCAAGGGCAAACAGGGCAAGCGCGGCGGCCGGGGCGGGAACTCTGCCCCCTCCCCCCGCGTACCCGGCCCCGTGACCCCCCCTGCTCCGACCCCCGCCGAGGAAGGCCAACCGTGAGCGCGGCCTCCCGCGCCCTGCTGCGGCTCGTGCGCTGGTACCAGCGCGACCTCTCGCCGCGCAAGCCCGCCCCGACCTGCCGCTTTACCCCGAGCTGCTCGCAGTACGCGGCCGAGGCGGTCGAGCGGCACGGCGCCCTGAAGGGCAGTTGGCTGGCGACCTGGCGCGTCGTGCGCTGCAATCCGCTGGTGCCCGGCGGCTTCGACCCGGTGCCGGAGGAGTGGCCGCGCCGCCACCCCTCTTCCGCCCGCCCTTCCCCCTCCCGCCGCCCTCCCTCCAGAAAGTCACCCTGATGAAGACCCGAACCCTGCTTCCCCTGACGGCCCTGGGGGCGCTGCTGCTGCTCACCGGCTGCGGCACCACCGGCCCCCTCCCCACCTTCGGCAAGGCGATCACGCCCGAGTGGATCGTGGCCGACTTCGACGGCCAGCCCGGCGACGAGTTCATCGCCACCAGCAACCTCAGTGACGTGGTGTTCAACGCGCGGGGCGAGGTGATCGGCTGGTACGTCAAGAGCTACGCGGGAACGCCCTTTATCAAGCAGCGTGCCGACGGGACCTACGATTTCACCGCCCTGCGCGAGCAGCGCGGCATCGTGAACATGGTGGGCAGCCGCAAGGCCCTGGCCCTGGAGGGGGAGGGCCTCGACCCCGCCGCGCCTGCCGAGGCCAGTGCTCCCCGGCTGACCCAGAACCTCGCGCAAAACCGCCAGGACGCCGTGTTCCGGTATACCCAGAACGGCGTGGCCGTGACCAAGACCGTCACCCTGCACCCGCGCAACTACCTCGTGGACGTGCGCACCCAGATCGAGAACGGCCCGGAAACGTACTCCATGCTGTTCCCCGGCCTGGGCAAGGCCGACAACCCCCGCGTGCAGGCGGTGCCGGTGGGCGGGCAGCCCGCCGCCGTGCAGGGCAGCGGCACCCTGACGGTCGAGAACATCCTGTACGCCGCCCTTCAGGAAAATCCCAGCCAGGTCGCCCATGCCCTGATCGTGCGGCCCCAGGGCGAGACGCGGGCCGACGCCGCCCTGACCGGGGGCGAGCAGGGCCTGATCCGGGTGGGCCTGACGGGGAACAGCAACCTGGAGGTCTACGGCGGGCGCAACGAGCTCATTCACCTCTACCAGAGCGGCTACAGCCAGCTTCCGGGTCTGTTCGAGCCCAACTTCTTCGGGCGCATCAGCCTGCTGATCGTGAAGCTGATGGAATGGCTCTACAGCTTCGTGGGCAACTGGGGCCTCGTTCTCGTGCTGCTCACGGTGCTGCTGCGGCTGATCATGTGGCCGCTGATGCAGGCGCAGGGCCGCACCACCGCCCGGATGCAGGTCATGCAGCCCAAGATCAAGGAGATTCAGGAGAAGTACAAGGATCGCCGTGATCCCGACTCGCAGCGGGCCATGCAGACCGAGATGGCGCAGCTTTACCGCGACTACAACTTCAACCCGGCGGGCTGCTTCTCGACCTTCCTGCCCTTTCCGGTGCTGATCGCGCTGTGGTCCACCATCCGCAACTTCGAGTTCGACAGCGGCTTCCTGTGGCTGCCGGACCTCGCCATTCCGGACCCCTTCTATATCTTGGCGCTGATCTACCTCATCGTGAACATCGGCCAGCTCTACGTGATGACCCGCAAGAGCCCCGACATGTTCCGGCAGCAGGCCTTTATCTACATCATCTTCCTGTATTTCGCCCTGACCTTCCCGGCGGGCGTGACGATCTACATCATCCTGTCCACCCTGATCGGGATCGTTCAGCAGGTCATCATCAACAAGCAGGTCGAGCGCGAAACGGCCTCCCTGGGCCAGACGGTGCAAAAGGCCCCGCCCCGCGCCGCGGGCAAGACCGTCAAGACCATCGAAGCGCCGAAGAAGTAAGCGGAGAGAGGATGGCCGCCCTGCCGGGAAGGTGGGGCGGCTTCTTTTGATAGGCGGGAGGGCGAACGATTCCTATCGCTGCTCGAGCCGTCCCCAATCTCGCAGCGCCCGGAGCGCCTCCCACGTCCGCACGCTGCGCCACTCGGTCTCGGCCTGGGGCCAGGCGTCCGGGAAGGTGCCGCTCCAGTCCCAGGTCGGCCCCCACGAACCGTCCTCGCGCGAGGAGGTCAGGAGGTGCCCGAGCGCCGCCGCGAGGGGGTCTTCCAGCACAGGGGCGAGGGGAGCGGCGGGGATCGGGGCCACATGCAGGGGGTCGAGCCCGTATCCCGCGAGGGCTTCGGGCGTGGCGGCCACCCGGTCCGGCAGCACGTCACGCAGGTACTCCAGCACAGGCTGGCGGTGGTCCTCGGGGACCTCGGGGGTCTGGGCGAAGAGCGCGGCGACCCCGTGCCCGTTCACGTCCCCCGGCTCCAGCCCGGCGAGGACAGCGTCACGCGTTTCCAGGGTGAGCTGGGCGAGGAAGCCTTCCGGCAGCAACTCCGGCCAGCGCCACAGCCGCGCCACGATGCCCGCGCGGGGATTGACCCGGAACTGCCCGAAGGTGGCCGCCAACGCTTCGGGGTCCGCCTGACTCCACCAGGGGGCGTGCGGGTGCGCCTCCGCTTCCGGGGGCAGGAAGGGCCACACCGACCCGCCGAGCGTGACGTGGAGGTGGTCGCGCAACCATTCCACGGCGCCCGCCAGCAGCTCATCTGAGGGGGACACGTTCAGGTCGTGCAGCACCTCCAGCGCCGTGGCGGTCGCCAGCACGCTGCTCTCCGGCGCCCGCACGTCCGGCTCCAGCGCCCGCCCGAAGCCGCCGTCGGGGTTGCGGTAGGTCCGCAAGGCCTGCAGCACGTCGGCTGCATTTCCCCCCTCGAAGGCGTGGCGAAAGCGGGCCACTTCCAACGGCCTGCCCCGCTCCAGCAGGAAGGCGCGGGCACGGGCGAAGGCTTCCGGCGTGAGGCGGGCGGTGGGTGTGGGGGACATGGGGCAGGGTAACACCCCGCCGTCCCCCCCCCGTCAGCTCCGGCCGAGTTCGGTTCGCGCCGCCTCGAACCCCGGCCGCAGCCGCAGCGCCTCGCGGTAGGCGGCCCGCGCCTCGGCGGTGCGCCCCAGGGCGCTCAAGGCCCGGCCCCGCCAGTAATGCGCTTCCTCGTGGGTGGGCACGTCGCGCAGGATGTTCCCGGCCAAGCGCAGCACGTCGGCGTTGCGGCCAGTGCGGAGATAAGCCTCGAACGGCCCGAAGGAATACCACGTCGCCCGCCAGGGCAGCCCGCCGACCACGCGGGCGGGTCGAGTGGGGTCGAGGGCCGGGTCAGGCTGGGCCGCGAACGCCTGATCGAAGGCCCGCGCCGCTCCCCGCGCGTCCCCGAGAGCGAGCTTGGCGTGCCCGACCGTGAACCAGCCCACCGCGTCCTGCCGCCGCTCGGCCTCGGCCAGCGCGACCCGCAGCGCCTCCGCCTTGGCCCGCACCGGGTCGGCCCGCTCGGCGAGCAGTTCCCGCACCTCGGCCGCCCGCTCCGGCGGCGTCACGACCAGGAAGGTGCGTCCGAACGAGCGCCACAACTCGTCGAAGCGGCCATACGGCATCGTCAGCGGCCCCAGGTAAGAATCGAGGGCGCTGAAGGTCTGCGCCGCGTCGTCGTACCCGGTCAGCAGGCGGTAGTGGCCCATGCCGCCGCTGTCGGGGGTCACGAACCACGTCTCCACGATCACCGGAATTCCGGCGGCCAGCATTCGCTTGAGCAGCGGCCGGTCCCCGTTCGTGGCGAGGTGTACGTCCATCCCCTGCGAGCGGGCGTAGGCGGCCAGCTCGTCCGGCGACACGTTCACGTCCCCCGACGAAGGCTTGAGCTTCGGGGCGATGTCGTACTGATTCAGCGTGCTTCCCCAGCGGCTCAGCGCCATGCCCACCGTGACCGGGCCGCAGTTGTTCAGCCGCTGGTACTCGTGCCGAATGCCGGACACCTTCGCGGAACTGGGGAGGGGCGGTGGGGTGGGTTCCGGCGCAGGGTCCGGTTCGGGTGCGGGTTCAGGCTCCGGCTCGGGGGCGGGGGCTGGAGGGGGCGTCGTCTGTACAGCGGCGAGCACCGGAACAGGCAGCTGGGCGTCCGCCTCCACAGACGAGCGAAAGCGGTCCACGGCAAAGACCGCCGTCCCCGTGAGGAGGGCGGCGGTGAGCAGCAGGGGCGCGGGACGCATCTCCGCTATGGTGCGTGAGGTTCATGATTCGGGGCTGAGGCCCGAACGTGCCCCAGGGCGCACTCGGTCAGTACGCCATGACCTTCCGAATCGCCTTCGCCACCCGCACCGGGTTGGGGCGGTAGGCGTCCTCGATGGAGGTGAAGGGCGGATAGGGCGCGTCGAAGCCCGTCACCCGCACGATGGGCGCCCGCAGGAAGTCGATCGCTTCCTCCGCGATGGTGGCGCTGATTTCACTGTGGAAGCCCCCGGTGCGCGGCGCTTCGGTGACCACGATCACGCGGCCCGTCTTCTGCACCGAGGTCAGGATGGTGTCGAGGTCGAGGGGCACCAGCGTCCGCAGATCGATGACTTCCACCCCAATCCCGTGGGCGCGGGCGGCGTCGGCGGCCTTCACCGCGACTTCCACCATGCCGCCGTAGCAGATCACCGTCACGTCGTCGCCCTCGGTCACCACGCGAGCCTGCCCCAGCGGGACGGTGTAGTGGGCTTCGGGCACCTCCTCCTTCACCGAGCGGTAGAGCTTGATCGCCTCGAAGAAGAAGACGGGGTCGGGGTCCTCGATGGCGGCCAGCAGCAGGCCCTTGGCGTCGCGGGGGGTGGACGGGATGACCACCTTCACGCCGGGGGTGTGGGCCAGGATGGCCTCGGGCGAGTCGGCGTGCTGCTCGGGCGTGTGGACGCCGCCGCCGTAGGGCGCACGCACCACCATCGGCAGGTGGTAGCGGCTGCGGGTGCGGTGGCGGTAGCGGCCCAGGTGCGACAGGACCTGATCGAGCGCCGGGTACAGGAACCCCGCGAACTGGATTTCCGCGACGGGCTTCAGCCCCGCCAGTCCCATGCCAATGCCCATGCCCACGATTCCGGCCTCGGCCAGCGGGGTGTCAAAGACGCGATCTGTTCCGAAACGCGCTTGCAGGCCGTCGGTGGCGCGGAACACGCCGCCCATGACCCCCACGTCCTCCCCGAAGATATGCACGTCGGGGTCGCGTTCCAGGGCGAGGGCGAGGGCGTCGTTGATGGCGGCGACCATCGTCATGGTGCGCAGGGCGGTGACAGTGGCGGTCATGCGGAAACCTCGTTCGGGAGCGTGGGGTGTGGATCGTGGATCGTGGGGGCACAAGCGGGGGCAGGACGCGGGAGCCGATCACACTCCACGTTCCACGCTCTACGTTCGCGCTTCACTGCCCCTCCTCCGCCAGCAGTTCTGCCCGCTGCCGCCGCAGCGCCGGAGTCGGCTCGGCGAAGACGTGATCCACGATTTCGGCGGGGGTGGGTTCGGGGTAGGCGTCGGCCTCGGCGAGCGCCGCCTCGAACTCGGCCTCGATCTCGCGGACGATCTCGGCGTCCTCGGCTTCGGTCAGGTGGCCCTGTGCGAGCAGGAAGGCTTGAAGGCGGCGCACCGGGTCCTTCTCGTCCCAGCCCGCCGTGTCGTCGGCCGTGCGGTAGCGGCTGGGGTCGTCCGCGACCGTGTGGGGCTTGACCCGGTAGGTCACGGTCTCGATCAGGGTGGGGCCTTCGCCCCGGCGAGCCCGCTCGACCGCCTCACGGGTGACCACGTAGGTCGCCAGCACGTCGTTGCCGTCCACCCGCACGCCGGGAATGCCGTAGCCGTCGGCGCGGCGCGACAGGTTGGTCGCCTTCGTCTGCGCCCGCGTGGGCACGCTGATCGCCCAGCCGTTGTTCTGGAGAATAAAGACGCACGGGGCATTGAGCGCCCCCGCGAAGTTCAGCGCCTCGTGGAAGTCTCCCTCCGAGCTGCCGCCGTCCCCGATAAAGGCCATCGCCACGTTCTGGGTGCCCCGCCGCTGCTCGGCCAGCGCCGCCCCGACCGCGTGCGGGTACTGGGTGGCGATGGGGATGTAGAAGGGCAGCACCTTGAGGTGCTCGGGCATCGCCCACCCGTGCGGGCTGGTGCGCCAGTAGGCGACCGTCTGCGCGATGGGCAGGCCGTAGGTCAGCGCCGCGCCCGTGTCGCGGTAGGTCGGGAAGAGCCAATCCTCGTGCGTGAGTGCGGCGGCCGTGCCGACCTGGCTGGCCTCCATGCCGCCGTAGGGCGGAAAGACGCCCATGCGCCCGGTGCGGTACAGCACCCAGGCCCGCTCGTCGAAGTGCCGGGCACGGCGCATCAGGCGGTAGAGGCGGCGCTGCGTCTCCGGGTCGGGCAACCGGGCGGGGTCGGTCACCTCGCCGCCGGGGGTCAGCAGTTGCACCATCTCGTCGGGCAGGGGTGTGGGGACAGCTTCGGCGGGCGGGGCAGCCGCCTTGCGGGAGGAGCGGGTTCGGGTCATCGGACACCTCGGGGAGTGGGGAAGAGGGGTTGAGGCAGGCCTGGCCGCCCACCCCTCAGCCCCGGTCCGGGGAGTGAGGTGGGCCGGAAGCGGCAGTCAGGGCGCCCGGCGCTGGTTGAGCAGCCGCGCCGGGGGCCGCCCGCACGCGGGGGGCGGCAGACAGGGGGACGGGCGGGGCGGGGGCGTCGGCATGGCGAGGGGGCGGCGCGGGGGCCGCAGCGTGAAGAAAAGCTGTAGGCCCAGCGTAGCAGATGCGCCCAGGCGGGCGGCGGGCGTACACTGAGCCATGAAAAAAGCCCTGCTGGTGCTTGCGGCCCTGGCCCTCCTGACGCCCCCGGCCGGGGCCGATCACCAGCAGGGGAACCTGCGCTCCCTGGTGGCCGCCGACCTCTGCCCGCCCGTCGCCTCCGTGTACGTGGACGATGAGGAATCGGACGACCTCGGGGCCGCACTCGACGAGCAACTGATGCGCTACGCCACCCTGTACGGGGTGCCCTCGGGCGATCCCAAGACCTGCACGGTGCAGCAAATCTTCTCGGTCGACGCCTTCGAGACCGAGGACGGCGAGTTCCTCTATGCCCTCGACCTCAGCCTGCAACTGCGCCCCGACGTGCGGGTCACGCTGGGCAGCCGCCAACTCACGGTCAAGGCGCTGGAGCTGTGGTCCACCTCCGGCTACGGCCGCGCCGCCGACGCGGCGGGACTGGTCCGTACCCTGACGAACAACGTCCGTGCCTATTACGAGGACTTCGCCCTGGAGTGGAAGGCCACCCACCCCACGCGTTGAGGCCGACAGGAAGGCCGCCGGGCCTCCCTGGTGGGGTGCCCGGCGGCAGCGCGGCGCGGCTCAGCGGCGCTCGACTTTGACCTCGTAGTCGGCCTTCTTGCCCTTCTGCTTGACTTCCAGCTCGGCGCGGGCACTTCCCTTGCGGAACTCGCCCCGGATGTGGTTGCCGGTGTCGCGGCGGCTGGCCTGGGCAAAGCCTTCGGCCTTCAGGCGAGCGGCGTACTCGTCGTAGACGGCCTGGAGGCTGCGGCCCTGGACGGTGGCCTTCCACTCGCGCACGTTCGGCAGGGGCTGAACCGTGACCGAGAGGGCCTGGGCCGTGCGGGGCGGCTGCTGGATGGGGGTGCCGCGGCTCGGCGTGGTCGTCGTGGGCGCCGGGGAAGGTGTCTGGAGGGGTGCCGCCTGCTCTCTGCGGGTGGCGACCGTGTAAAAGGCCGTGTCCGACACCCAGCTCGTCTGGGGCAGCGGGTTGACCACGATGCTCAGCGCCTGCGCGAGCTGCTGCTGACCCTGCACGCTGACCGTGGCGAAGCTGCTCTGCTGGCTCCTGAAGGTGGCGATCTGCCCCAGGTCCAGCGGTTTCAGGCTCGCCAGGGCCAGCACCTTGTTCAGTCCCGCTGGCCCCGCGATGTCGAAGGTGAAGGGATCGCCCGCCGCCGGGAAGGTTCGGGTGGTGTTTGCCTTCACGAAGTTGCCGCCGCTCTGGTACTGGTTGGGCAGCACGAGGTCCACCTGGCCCTGCGGGTCCACGTTGAAGAGGTACACGTAGGCGTCCTGGTTGACGCTGGCATACAGCCGAATGCGTTCGCCCACCGCGTAGGCGGGCGCCTGCGTGCCGCTGCCCCGGTCGGTCCACACCCGGACACTCAGGCTGGTCTGAACGGGATTCACGATGATGCTCTGGGCGCTGAGCACCGGAGCGGCCCCGGCGGTGCCCAGCGACAGGGCACCCAGCAGCGGGGTCAGGGCCAGGAGGGGAGAAAGGCGCATGGCCCCACTCTCCCCCCCGCGCATGACGCCCGGCTGACGGGGACGACAGGACCGGAGGGCCGCTCGCCTCACGCGCGGCTCACGTTCTGCCCCCTTGAGCCCCGCGCCGGGAGGGCTCTAGATTGGGGCCGTGTTCCCCACAAGGCGCGTTCTGTTGGTGGCCCTGGCACTTGGCCCGGCAGTGGTCGGCAGCCTGTCTCCCGCTCCCGGGGGGTGGAGCCAGGCGGCGAGCACGTCCTTTACCTACCTGCGGACCGCCCGGCCCATTCCTGCGCCCAAGCCCGGCGAGCGCCCGCTGCTGCGGCTGGAGGGCCGCGCCCAGACGCTGGCCCTGACCCGCAGCCAGCTTCTCGCGCTGCCCACCGTGCGTTACGCCACCCGGCACGCGCAGCTCGGACGCACCTTCACCTACGAGGGGGTGCCGCTGCGCGACCTTGCCCGGCTGGGGGGCTTTGCCGGGCAGGACATGCGGCTGCACGCCAGCAACGGCTACGTGACCACCATCGCGGCGCGGGACTATGGGGACGCGCCCATCATGCTCGCCCACACGGCGAACGGCAAACCGATTCCCACCCTGGAAAAGGGGCCGCTGACGGTGGTCCTCCCGCCCGATGAGCGGCGGTTCCCGCGCAGCCAGTACGGCTCGGCGTGGGTGTGGTTCGTCGAGCGCATCTCGCCCGCCCCGTGAGTGCCCGCGCCACCGAAGACGTGACAACGGGCGCTGCACCTGCCCACCGGGTCCCCCTGGGCGTCCGCGCACGGGAAGGCCTGCTCGCGCTGCTGCCCACCGTGGTGACCGGGGTGCTGCTGCTGCTCGCGCTGCAACCCGCCTACCGCTCGCTGCTGGACCGGGGCGACGGCTGGTCGATCTACAGCTACCACGGCCTCGCCAAGGACGTGCTGCAATACCGCGCCGCCCGCCTCGACCCGTCGGTGTCCCGCGAGGAGCGCGAGCAGATCCGCGATCAGGTGCGGTCGAGCCTGCTGAGTCCGGGGCAATTCGAGCATCTGGCCGAGGTCGAGGCGCTGGGTGAGGCCCGGCTGAACCGGATTCGTGCCCTGGTCGAGGCGGGGAGCCCGCAGGCCCTCGCCGAGGCGGGGCGGCAGGCCGTGCAGCTCAGTGCCCAGGCCGAAGCGCTCTCGAACCGGCAGGGACAGGACTACGCCAGCGAGTTCCGCCAGCTCCGTCAGGTGCTGCTGTGGACGGCCCTGGCGACCGGACTCCTGAGCATGGCCCTGATCCTGCGGGCGCTGCGGCTGTGGCGCTCAGAGCGCGAGCGCCGCGCCCGGCGCGAGGCCCGGCAGCGCGAGGCCCTCAGCTTCGCCAGCCACGAGCTGCGCCGTCCCCTCCAGAACCTGCTGCTTGCCAGCGACCTGCTGCGGCAATCCGACACCCCCGAGGCGCAGCAGCGGCTGCTGGGCATGATCGAGGACAGCGCCCGGCAGATCGCCAGCCGCGCCGACCTCACCCGCCTCGACGACCTGTATCTCGACGTGACCCTGCGGGTGGCGTCCACCGACCTGCGCCCGATGGTGCAGCGGGCTGCGGGGGGGCGCGTCACGGCGCAGGTGCCCGGCACGCCCGTCGTGTGGAGCGCCGATTCCGACCGGGTGGCGCAGATTCTGGAAAACCTCGTCGAGAATGCCCTGAAGTACACCTCCGGCCCGGTCGAGGTGGCGCTCGCGGTGGTGGGCGGGCAGCCCGAGATCACCGTGCGCGACCACGGCCCCGGCATTCCGCCGGAGCGCCGCCCCCGGATGTTCCTGCCCTATGAGCGCGGTCCCCTGGGCGTGGCGCCGGGGCAGGGGCTGGGCCTGTCCCTGGTGCGCCGCTACGCCCGCGCCCACGGCGGCGACGTGACCCTGGAAGACGCGCCGGGTGGCGGCACCCTGGCGAGGGTCCGCTTGGGTCAACCCCCACTGGTGGACGAGCGGCGTTGAGGCTGCTGGCGGTGCCTCCACCGGTTGACGAAGACCCAGAGTAAGAGCTGCACACCATTCCCTGTGGACGCTTGGTGCGCCCTGCCGGGTGGACGAGCAGGACCGTTGTTGCCGTCTGGGATGAGGTTGAGCTTCGCTCACCTCCCCCCTCCCAGCCTCTCGCGGTGCGAGCTGTACCAGTCCCTCACGAGGGGGAACTCGCAGAGGAGCCTCGCGCAGCCGCGGGGTGAGCGGTCCCTACTCCCCCAGCGGCGTGGCGAACACCTGGGTCCAGAAGTGGCGGTAGCGGGTGTCGGGGCGCTCCACATGGGCCACGCCGAGGTGCGTGAAGTCGCCCATGATGTTGCGGCAGTGGCCGGGGCTGCGCAGCCACGCGTCCACCACCGCCTGCGGGGTGGTCTGCCCCCCGGCAATGTTCTCGGCGCTGGCCCTCACCCGCAGGCCCGTCGCCTGCACCCGCGTGGCGGGCGTGCTGCCGTCCAGGGTGCTGCGGTGGTCGAAGTAGCCGTGCAGGGCCATCCCCGCCGACTGTGCCAGCGCGGCGACTTCCAGTTGGGGATGACGCTTGAGGGGCGGCAGGCTCTGGCCTCCCTCGCGCAGCGTCGCGCAGTTCCAGCCCCGCGCCCGCGCCTGGTTGGTCAGGCGCAGCACCTCGGTCTCGAAGGGGGCGCTGACCGAAAAGGGCGCCATCTGAAAGGTCACCCCCCGCGTCAACTCCCTGTCCGCGCCGGGCAGCTGCACCCTCACCCGGTGTTCCCCGGCGGTCACGGGCAGGGGTCCCTCCTCAACCGCCCGCCCGTCTAGCGAGAAGCGCGGCGTGGCAGGCCGGTAGACCACACTCCCCGCCGCCGAGAGCCGCACCTCGCCCTGTCCCAGCAGCACGACGAGTTCGGCGCGTTCGGGGCCGCTGCTTTCCACCTTCACGTCGCCCGTCGCGGTGGAGCGCACCCGCCCGCGGCTGTCGAGCAGGTGTGCCCGCACCGTGTAGGTCCCCGGCTGGTAGTACGTGTGCGCCGTGGCGCTGCCCTCGCCCTGCTGCCCGTCCCCGAAGGTCCACACCACCCGGTGCTCGGCCGGGGCCTGTGCCCGGAAGGTGACGGTCAGCGGTGCCTGGCGCGTCTCGCTCATCGAAAAGTTCACCCGGAACGTCACCGGCTGCGCCGCGCACGCCCCCAGCACCGCCACGCCCGCCAGCAGGCCGCCCCGCCTCCATCGCCCTGTCCTCACCCGTTCACGCTAGCGGGTCGGGGAGGGGAGAGAAAGTCGCCAGGTTCCAGTCGCTGGTCGCCAGCCGGGGCGCGGCCCTTCGCTCACGCCTGCTCTGGCGACTAATGCACGTCCGCCGCGTCCGCCAGCAGCCCCGCGAGTTGCTCCTTGGCCCGGAAGACGCGGCTCTTGGCGGTGCCCACCGCGACCCCCTGAATGCGGGCGATCTCGTCGTAGGGCAGGTCCTCGACAAAGCGCAGCACGACGGCCTCGCGGTATTCGGGGGCCAATTCCATCAATGCCCGCTGCACGCGGCCCTGCGCGTCGGCGCTCTCGGCGGCCTGCACGGGCGAGCGGGCCGCGCTGGTGACCTCGAAGCCCACGTCCTCCCGCGCCTCTTCCAGACTGAAGCGCTGGAGCTGCTTGCGGCGGTGCGACTCGATCTGGGTGTTGCGGGCCACCTGATACAGCCAGGGCAGCACCCGCTCGCCGGGCCGGAAGGTGCGAATCGAACGCCACGCCCGGTAAAAGACCTCCTGGGTGAGGTCGAGCGCGTCCTCGGCGTTGCCCTCCAGCCGGTAGAGGTAGGCGTACATACGGCCCTCGTAGGCCGACACGAAGTCGTACCACGCCGCCTCGTCCCCCCGGCTGAGGCGGTCCAGCAACTCGGGCGAGAGGACATCAGGCTCGGAGGTCACGTCGCTGCCCACCATACCCTGCCCGGCCCCCCGGCGCCTCCGCCTTTTGGCGCGTCGGTGGGGAGGAGCGCTACGATGCCTTCCAAACCTTGTCTTCTCCTCCCACCTTCCCCAGTCCCGACGCCTCCATTACCGAGGCGCTGCGCTCCGTGCTGCCCGACCTCAGCGTGGGGGCGCTGCTGGGCTTTGCCACCGGACTCGCGCTGCGGAAGGTGGGCCGCCTGGCGCTGATCGCGCTGGGGCTGCTATTCGTGGCGGTGCAACTGCTGGCCTCCTGGGACCTTCTCAGCGTGAACTGGCCGCGAGTGCAGGCGCTGGCCGAGCCGGTGCTGCGTCAGGGCGGCGAGGCGGGGGCCGCGTGGCTGGGGCGGGTGCTGACGGCGAATCTGCCGTTTGCGGGGGCGTATACGGCGGGGCTGGTGCTGGGGCTGCGGGCACGGGGGTAGGGAGACGCGGCAGAAAGACCCCTCACCCCGCTGCTGCGCAGCGCCCCTCTCCCCCTGGTAGAGGGGTCAAAAACACTCTCCGAGGGGAGAGGGGTCCTTTCCCCGCCCTACAGGTACGCCAGCGCCCACTCCTCGCTCCCGTGATCCAGCCCCGCCCGCAGCAGGGCGAGGCTGTCGGGCGTGGGGTCGCGGTGGTGGGGGCGTCCGGCGGCGAGCGTCTCGAAGGCGTTCAGGCTGTCCTTATGCGGCGGGTGAATGACCCGGCCCACCACCCCACCCTGCACCTCGTACACGGCCCCATAGACGTTCTCCCGCCGGGCATCCAGCGAGACGGCCACCTCCCCCTCCAGGCCGCCCACCAACCCTTCCAAGGTGGGCACGCCCAGCACCTGCGCTCCCCACACCCGCCCCAGGCCGAGGGCGTAGCTCGCGCCCACGCGCACGCCCGTGTAGGACCCCGGCCCGGTGCCGATCACGATGGTGTGCGCGTGGAAAGGAAGGCCCGCGTCCACGAACAGCTCCCGCACCGCCCCCGCCAGCCGCTCGGCGTGTGCCCGCCCGACCTCCTCGCGCCAGGTCCGCTCGCCGCCGGGCCAGGCCAGGGCCAGGGTCAGGAAGGGGGTGGCGGTATCGAGGGCCAGGGTGACGGGGTGGGGGGCAGCGGACGCCGACATGGCGGGCATTGTAGGGGGCCTGGGCGCTGTCCTTGTCACCGGAGCGGGAACCGTGCGGGCTGCACGGTTCGGGCGGGGGCGGTGGTATGTTGGGCGGACCATGACCAACACCGCCAACGTCGCCAAGGGGCTGGAAGGCGTCCTCTTTACCGAGAGCAAGCTGACCTTTATCAACGGAACTGAGGGCATCCTGACCCACCTCGGCATCCCGATTCAGGAGTGGGCCGAGCACAGCACCTTTGAGGAACTCTCGCTGGCCCTGCTGAACGGCCAACTGCCCACCGCCGCCGAACTCGCCGCTTTCGACGCCGAACTCAAGGCCAACCGCGCCATCCCCGAGGCGCTGGTGGAGATCATCCGCACCATGCCGCGCGGGGTTCACCCCATGCAGGCGCTGCGCACCGCCGTCTCCTACCTCGGGCTGCTGGACCCCCAGGCCGAGCAGACCACCGAAGAAGCCCGCCGCGCCATCTCGGTGCGGATGATCGCGCAGTTCTCGACGATCATCGCGGCCATCGCCCGCACCCGTGAGGGGCAGGAGCCTGTCGTCCCCCGCATGGACCTGACCCACGCTGGGAACTTCCTGTACATGCTGACGGGCAAGGAGCCGACCCAGGAGCAGGCCCGGCTCTTTGATATCGCCCTCGTGCTGCACGTTGACCACGGCATGAACGCCTCGACCTTCACGGCCATCGCTATCGCCAGCACCCTCAGCGATATGTATTCCTGCATGACGGGCGCTATTGGGGCTATGAAGGGACCGCTGCATGGCGGCGCGAACGAGGCCGTGATGGACATGCTCGATGAGGTTGGCACCCCCGACCGGGCCGAGGCCTACATCACCGGGAAGCTCGACCGCAAGGAAAAGATCATGGGCGTGGGCCACCGCGTCTACAAGTACTTCGACCCCCGCTCGCGCGTGCTGCGCGACTACGCCGAGGTCGTCGCCAACAAGGAAGGCAAGAGCAACTACTACCAGATTCTCGAAACCATCGAGAAGACGGTTGTGGACCGCATCGGCTCCAAGGGCATCTATCCCAACGTGGACTTCTACTCGGGCACGGTGTACAGCGACCTGGGCATCCGCAAGGAGTACTTCACGCCGATTTTCGCGCTGGCCCGCATCAGCGGCTGGTGCGCCAGCGTGATTGAGTACACCCGCGACAACCGCCTGCTGCGCCCCGACGCGGTGTACACGGGCGAGCGCGATCAGCATTACGTGCCGCTGCAAGAGCGCCAGTAAGACAGAAGGCCAAGGCGAAGGGCCGGGGTGCCATTGCCCCGACCCTCGCCTTTCGGTCTTCTTACGCCCGAATCCCTCCGCCCCCGTGCAGGGTGCGCTCCACCGCCTCCGTCACCTCGGCCTCAAAGCGGCGCAGGTGCTCGCGCAGCCGCGCCAGCTCCTCCGGGCCGAGGTCGCGCAGCCACAGCACCGCGCGGCCCAGCACCGCGAAGGTCAGGGGGGCGTCCTCCGGCGTGTCCTCCTCCTCGACCGGATCGAGGTTGAGGGCGCCGTAGTCGAGGCCCTGGTTCATCAGGTTCATGCCCATCAAGATGTCGGGCAGCGAGTCTTCCTCGACATACAGGTCGAGGTCGAGGTGCAGCCGCACGATCACCCCCCCCTGGGGGTCAGGCTCCACGAAGAGGGCCACCCGGCTCTCGCCGTGGCGCACCAGGGCGCCGTCCTCAACCGCCTCGACCGTAAGCCCGCTCTCCGAGAGAGCCCGCATGATGCGCTGAAGTTCCGGGGCCGTCATGGGCGCGAGTATAGAGCCGGGGCCTGGGGGCCAACCGTGGCGGCGTGGCGAGCCGCCCTCAAGCGTGGTACACCCACGCCCCGTCCTGCCAGGTGCGGGCCAGCGCCCCCAGCAGCCGCAGGTGCTCGGCGTGCGCCAGCGTCTCCGCGAGGGCAAAGCGCCGCCCGGCGACGTTGAGGTCGCGCGGGAACATCTCCAGGCTCAGTTCGTAGGCGGTGCGGGCCTCCTGCGCGGCCTCAGCCTGCACGAAGTCGAGCCGCTCGTGGTGGTGCGAGCGCAGCTCGCGGGCGCGGGCCTGCACGCCCTCCATGACGGGACCGTGATGCCCCACGACGGCGCGGCGGGGGTTCAGGGCTTCGAGCTTGCCGAGCGTCTGGAGGTAGTCCCCCAGCGGGTCGGGCCGGGTATAGGCGTACAGACCGATATTGGGGCTGATGCGCGGCAGGATGGCGTCCCCAGCGATCAGCAGACTCTCTCCCTCGTTCCAGAGGCCCAGGTGCCCGTCGGCGTGGCCGGGCAGCCACAGCACCTCCCACTCGGTTCCGGCGAGCGGCACCTGCTGGCCCTCGCGCAGTGGACGCACCCGGCTGGCGGGTTGCACGCGGTCGCGGGTGCGGCGGCTGTCGCGCTCCAAGCTCTCCAGCATTTCGGGTGGCAGGCCGTGGTCCTGCATGTGTTTGATGTGCCCCGGCAGCCAGTCTTCCCAGAGGTGCCAGTAGCGCTCGCCGCGCCCGATCTCCACGTCGAGCATCTGCACGGTCGCCCCGCCGCGCTCCTCGACCACGCCCGCCAGCCCGTAGTGGTCGGGGTGGTGGTGGGTGATGATGACCCGTTCCACATCCGGCCAGTGCAGGCCGAGGGCCGCCAGCCCGTCCTCAATGGCCTGCCGCGCCTCCGGCGTGTCGAGCGCCGTGTCGATCAACGTCACCGGGCCGCCCGTGTCGATCAGCACGGTGACCGTCTTCATCGGGTAGGGGATGGGCACTTGCAGGGCGTGCAGGGTGTCGTGAACACGCACGGGAGCGGGGAAGGCCGTCATGGCAGGCAGGCTAGCACCCCCCCCGGGCCGTTCAGGGGGCCAGGACGAGGGGCTCGGCCCGCACGCTGCCCCTTTCCAGATGCAGCCACGCGCAGGCGACCGGCAGCCGGAAGCGGCGCGGCCCGACCGACCCCGGATTCAGGTAGAGGACGCCCTCCCGTTCCTCGCGGCGGGGCTGGTGGGTATGGCCCGAGATGACGACCTGCCCCCCGGCCGCGACGGGGGAGAGGTCGAGGGCCGAGAGGTCGTGCAGCAGGTACACCCAGATGCCGCCCAGTTCCAGCAGCGCCGTCTCCGGCAACCCGGACAGCGGCGGCGAGCGGTCCACGTTCCCGCGCACCGCATGAACTGGGCCGGGGGAAGTGGCCCGCAGCGCCTCCAGCACGTCCATTTTTCCGACATCCCCCGCGTGCAGCACAGCGTCGGCCTGTGCGGCGAGGGGCAGAACCTCCGGCCGCAGCAGGCCGTGGGTGTCGGACAGGACGAGGACGCGCATGGGGGCAGTCTAGGGGCAGCAATAAAAAGGGCGCCCCCACACGGAGGGCGCACCTGGACCGCTGCGTCTTACAGGCGGCTCTGGATGGCGCGGAGGCTGGCGCTGTCGGCCCAGCTCAGGCCCTGGTCCACGTAGGTGCGGGCGGCGGCGCGGTCGCCACGCTGCAGGGCGATGTAGGCGAGCTTGGCGGCGCTGAGGCTGGCGAGCTGGCGCTCGGTATCGTTCAGTTCGCCCAGGCGGCTCCAAGCGTTGTACGCGTTGATCCACCACTGGGTCTTGGTGTAGAGCTGCGCGAGGTAGGCCTGGTAGTTGCGGTTGGTCGCTTCCTGCTGCGCGGCGTAGAAGGCGTGGTCCACGGCGGCCTTCCACAGAGTGCGGTCGTAGAAGGGGAGCGGGTAGGCCACGTCGGCCTGCACGGCGAACTCCTGGGCGCGGGCGAAGTTCTGCTCGGCGCTGAGGGTCGCGGGGGACACGGTGGTCGCCGTGCCCGTCTGGGTGGTGGTCGTGGTGCTTTCGGTCTGGGTCGTCTCGGTGGTGGTTTCGGTCGTGGTGTCCGTCTGGGTGGTGTCGGTGGTGGTTTCCGTCGTTTCGGTCTGCTGGGTCTCGGTGCTGGTGTCGGTGGGCGGCGTGGTGGTGTCCTGGGCGGCGGCCAGTCCCGCCAGGGCGAACGCGGTCAGCATGAGAATCTTTTTCATAGCCAGAGCATCTTAAGACGCTAGCTTGGCGACCGTCCATTCGCCAAACCACCCTGTAAAGGGAGTGTAAAGGAGCTTACCTTCACATGAGAAAAGCGCTGATTCTCTCACTCGCTCTGCTCTCGCCCGCCGCCGCCCAGACCCCGGCCAACGCGGCTTCGCCCACCGTCACCTGGTTCAAAGACCTCAAGGTGCTGTCCACCGTCGCCGTGACCGACGATGGGGACCTGTATTTCGTCGGCTCGGACAACCGTCTGCACCGGACCGACGCGCGGGGGGTCGAGCGCTGGAACCTCCCGGTAGGCGACATCGGCCGGGCCAGCCCGGTCGTGACCCCGCAGGGCACGGTGATCGCCGCCTCCTACGACGACCATATCTACGCGGCGGACGGCTCCGGCAAGCAGCTCTGGCGCACCCGGCTGGACGGGGACATCTTCGCCAGCCCCGCGCTGCGGGCCGACGGCAGCCTGATCGCGGCGACGGCGGGCGGCACGGTGTACGCGTTGGGGCCGGGGGGGCAGGTGCTGTGGACCTTCAAGGTGGGGGCACCCGTCTTCAGCAGTCCGGCGGTGGCGCGGGACGGCACGATCTACTTCGGCGCCCAGAACAACCGCCTGCACGCGCTGACGCCCGACGGCAAACTGAAGTGGACCTTCGGGGCCGGGTCGCTGGTGTTCAGCAGCCCGGCGATTGACCGTCAGGGCAACGTGTATTTCGGCTCCAGCGACCGCAAGCTGTACGCGCTTGACCCCGCCGGGAAGCTGCGCTGGACCCGGCAGACCGACCTCTTCGTGAACGCCAGCCCCATCGTGACGGGAGACGACCTGGTGGTCGTGGGCAGTTACGACGGCAAGGTCTACGCCGTGAACACGACGGGGGAAGACGAGTGGGTGTATACGGCGGGCGCCCCGGTCGCGGCGTCGGCGGTGCAGCTCGCGGACGGCAGCGTGGTGGTGCCGGACCTGACGGGGACCGTCCACGCCATCAGCCCCAATGGGCAGGCCCGCTGGACCATCAAGACGGGCAAGAAGATCGACACTCCCGTCGCCGTGAGTGACCGGGGCGTGCTGTACTTCGCCACCGAGGGCGGCGGCCTGAGTGCCGTGGAACGGCAGGCTCCGCTCGCCGACGGCCCGTGGACGAGCTTTCGCAGCGTGCCCGCCGGGTGGGGCCGCGTGTTGACCCCGCAGGAGGCCGCCGCCCGCACCGCCTCCAAGCGGGCCGCCCTCGCTGCGCTTCCGGCGACCCGTCCGACTCCGGCCACGCCTGCCCCCACCCCCACCAAGCCTGCCCCGACCCCTCCAGTGGCGACCCAGCCCCCGGCCCCCGTTCGTCCGGTGACGCCCCCACCCGCTCCCACCCGCACGCCGCAGGCCGCCGCCGAGGCGGCCGGGCGCGGGGCCAGGGTCGTGAGCGGGCAGGTCGTGCTGCCCCTGACCGACCTCACGGCGGCCCTGGGGGCACGGGTGCAGGTGCTCACGCCGCGCACGGTGACGCTCGGATTGCCGCAGGCTGGGGCCACGCCGCGCACCCTCCCGGTGGAGTTCGTGAACCGCGCGGCTTACGTGCCTCTCTCGGCCCTGAAGAGCTTGCCGGGTGTCCGGGTCGAGCTGGCGGGCCGGGCGGCCGGGCTCCAGTTGCGCCAGGGCGAGCGCCTGCTGCCCTTGCCGCTGAATGTGGCGTCCCTGGCCCCGCTGCGCGACGAACCCGAGTACCCGGCCGTGGTGCGGCGCTGACGCGAGCCTCGGCACAAAAGGAAGGTCCCGGACCCCGCTCGCCAGGGCGGGGCCTTGTTCACCTCCTGGGCCAGCCCGCTCCCAAAGAAAAAAGCCCGCACATGGCGGACTTTCCTGGTGGTGGAGTCGAGGGGGATCGAACCCCTGACCTCGTCATTGCGAACGACGCGCTCTCCCAGCTGAGCTACGACCCCACGCCCTTTTTCGGCCCCCTCTCAAGGGCGAGGCAGAATCTAGCATGCTCCCTGGGGACGCGCAAGGGGCGTCGCCGGTCAGGGGTGCGGGACAGTCCTGGCGGCGGCCTCACCCCGCCCAGGTACACTCCGGTGCATGAGTGCCCCCCTCATGCCCACCCAGCCGTCCCCGGCCGCCCACGAGGACCGCTACGCTTACAAGTTCGGTCAGGAAGGCATCACCTTTGACGACGTGCTGCTGCAACCCCGGCACTCTGCGGTGCTGCCACACGAGGTCAGTGTGGCGACCCAGCTCACCCGGCGGGTGCGGCTGAACATCCCCTTCGTGTCGGCAGCGATGGACACGGTTACGGAAACGGCGATGGCCGTGGCGATGGCGCGCGAGGGTGGCCTGGGCATCCTCCACAAGAACATGGGCATCGACGCGCAGGCCGAGATGGTCCGCAAGGTCAAGCGGTCGGAAAGCGGCATGATCGTGGACCCCATCACCCTGCCGCCCTCGGCGACTGTGGCCGACGCCGACCGCCTGATGGCCGAGTACCGGATCAGCGGCGTGCCGGTCACCGACCCCTCGGGCAAGCTGCTGGGCATCATCACCAACCGCGACATGCGCTTTGTGGAGGACCTCAGCATTCCCGTCGCGGACGTGATGACCCGCGAGGGACTGGTCACCGTGCCGGTGGGCACCACGCTGGAGCAGGCGCAGGAGATCTTCAAGCGCCACCGCATCGAGAAGCTGCTGGTGACCGATGGGGAGGGTTTCCTCAAGGGCCTGATCACCATCAAGGACCTCGCCAAGCGGGTGAAGTACCCCCGCGCGGCCAAAGACGACCTCGGGCGGCTGCGGGTGGGCGCGGCCATCGGGGTGGGCGCCGACCTGATGGACCGCGCCGGGGCGCTGGCCGCGGCCGGGGCCGACGTGCTGGTGCTCGACAGCGCCCACGGCCACAGCCAGGGCATCCTGAAGGCGCTGACGCGGGTCAAGGAGACCTTCGACGTGGACGTGATCGCCGGGAACGTGGCGACCCGCACCGGAGCGCGGGACCTGATCGCGGCGGGGGCCGACGCGGTGAAGGTCGGCATCGGGCCGGGAAGCATCTGCACCACCCGCGTCGTCACGGGCGTCGGCGTGCCGCAAATCACCGCCATCTTCGAGGCGTCGGCGGCGGCGCTGGAGGCGGGCATTCCGGTGATCGCCGACGGCGGCATCAAGCAGACGGGCGACGTGCCCAAGGCCATCGCGGCGGGCGCGAGCGCGGTGATGATGGGCTCCATGCTCGCCGGAACCGACGAGGCCCCCGGCGAGGTCGTGTTGCGCGACGGCCGCCGCTACAAGAGTTACCGGGGCATGGGCTCGCTCGGCGCGATGGATCAGGGCAGTGCCGACCGATATTTCCAGGGCGGCAGCCGCAAGTTCGTCCCCGAGGGCATCGAGGGCATCATCGCCTACCGGGGCACGGCGGGCGAAGTGCTCTACCAGTTTGTCGGCGGCCTGCGCAGCTCCATGGGCTATTGCGGCGCTCCCGATCTGGACACGCTGCGCCGCGAGGCCCAGTTTGTCCGCATCACGGGCGCGAGCCTGGTGGAAAGCCACCCCCACGGGGTCACCATCACCAAGGAGGCGCCGAACTACGGGGGGAGGTAGGGAAGGAAGCGGGACACGGTGCGCAGTGTGCGGGAAACTCCTCCTTGGGTCCCGCGTCCCGCCTACTGCGTCCCAATGCCCACATCCCCTCCGACCCGCGCCTTACCCTGGAGGGCGTGAAGCGACTGCTGACCGCCCCCCGCGAACCCGTGAACGCCCTGACCCACTGGGGTGGGGCTGTGGCGGCGCTCGTCGTGCTGGGGCCGCTGCTGGGGTGGGCGACTTCGCGGGGGCTGGCGTTGTGGCCCTTCGTGGTGTTCGGGCTGAGCATGGTTGCGCTGTACGCGGCGTCGGCCAGCTACCACTCCTTTCGCCCCGGCGAGCGCGGGCAGCTGTGGCTGCGCAAGCTCGACCACGCGGGTATCTTCCTGTTGATTGCGGGCAGCTACACCCCGGTCGCCTACTTCGGGCTGGAGGGCGTGTGGCGGGGCGCCGTGCTGTGGCTGGTGTGGGGCATCGCGGGGGCGGGCGTGCTGCTCAAGCTGCTCACCCTGCGGCTGCCGCGCTGGGTCAGCACGCTGCTGTACCTGGGAATGGGCTGGCTGGCGCTGCTCTTCTTGCCGCAACTCGCCCGCACCCTGCCCGGCACGGCCCTCTTCTGGCTGGCGGCGGGGGGCGTCCTGTATTCCATCGGAGCGGTGATCTACGGCACCAAGCGCTGGAACCCCCGCCCCGGTGTGTTCGGTTTCCACGAGATCTGGCACCTGTTCGTGCTGGGGGGCACCGGGGCGCACGTGGCGATGATGTTCCACCTGCGCTGAGGTGGGAGCAAAACAGGCCCCAGCCTCAGCGGCTGGGGCCTAATGCCGGGACGGGGATCAGTACCCGACGGCCCCCAGCACCCAGCTCTGCACCGTGCCCAGAAGCTGCCCGATGGGTTCGCGGGCCAGGAAAATAAACAGCATCACGATCAGGAAGGAAAAGGGCTGCGCCTCGAACTGCGCGAGGCTGCGCCCCAGCGAGGGCACCAATGCCCCCAGGATGCGGCTGCCGTCGAGCAGCGGAATCGGAATCAGGTTAAAGATCGCCAGCACGATATTGACGCTCAGGACGGTGATCAGGATGTAGGCCAGCGTCTGCACCGGCGGCAACACCGCGAGCAGGCCCACGCACAGCAGGGCAATCAGCAGGTTGCTGATCGGCCCGGCGGCCACGGCCCAGAGGGTGCCCCAGCGCCCCAGGTTGTTCGGGTTGATGGGCACCGGCCGCGCGAAGCCAAAGCCCGCGATCAGCAGCAGCAGTGTCCCGAAGGGATCGAGATGCTTGCCGGGGTTGAGGGTGACCCGTCCGAAGCGCCTCGGGGTGGGGTCGCCCAGCCGGTCGGCGGTCCAGGCGTGGGCGAACTCGTGCACGGTCAGCGACAGCGCCAGCGCGGCGGCGATGATCACGAACGCGAGGGGATCCCTGGTCAGGAGGCTCAGCAGCATAGGCGGGCATTCTACGGGCCGGGGGGAGCCGGGGCCGTCAGCCCGGTGACGGAGTGGGCTCCTGCCGAGCGAGGTAGGCGGTCAGCGCCGCTTCCTCCTCGGCCCGCGAACCCACCGCCCCCGCCCGGCGCAGCGCCGCGAGGTGGGCCAGCGCCGCCCCCACGGCCGGACCCGGCGGCACGCCCCGCGCCACCACGTCCCGCCCGCTCAGGCCCGCGTAAGCGTCTGGTCGCAGCAGCGCCCGTAAGGTGGCCTCCGGACTGCCGGGGGAGGTGGGGGCGTCTCCCAGGGCGCGGGCCAGCAGGGCACCGGGTTTTCCGCCCAATCCCAGCCGACCCACCCACGTGGCGGGGTCGGGTGCGGCCGAGAGCAGGGCCGCCGCGTAGGTGGTGGGGGAGACCTCCTCGCCCGCGTCCCGCCGGGTGTCCAGGGCTTCGAGCCGTTCGGCGGCCCCGGCGGGAAGCAGCCTGCCCGCCCCCCACCCCTCCAGCACGCGGGCGGCCCGCCCTGGCCGGGGCTCCCGGACCAGCAGCCCCAGCTCGGCCCACAGCCGGGGTGTCTGCTCGGCCATGCCGAGGGCGCCCAGCACCTGCCGCCGGAGTTCGGGGTGTGCCTCCAGCCCCAGCCGCCCGGCCAGCCGCGCTCCCCGGACCAGACGGCTGGCGTCCTCGTGCAGGGAGCGGGAATGCAGGGGCCGCAGCACCCGCGCCCGCAGGTCGGCCAACCCGCCCGTCACGTCCAGCAGCTGGGGCGCTTCCTCCGGGGGCACCTCCAGCCCCAGCGCGTTCAGCCCGAAATCGCGCCGGGCGAGGTCGTCCTCCAGGGTGCCGGGAAGGGGCAACGGGTTCGCGCCGGGCACCGGGTACGTCTCGCGCCGCGTCCGCACGAGGTCGGCCTGTCGGCCGTCCGGCAGGGTCACGGTCGCGTTGCCGAAGGCGGGGTGAACCAGGGCGGGCAGGCCGCTCGCCGCCGCGAGGGCCCCCGTGTCCGCCCCCTCCACCGCCACATCGAGGTCGAGAGGGGTGCCGCCCAGCAGCGCGTCCCGCACCGCTCCGCCCACCAGGGCGACCCGTGCCCCCGGCCCCGCCTCCCGCGCCAGCGAGCGCAGCCACTCGCGGTCCTCGGGGTGCAGGCGGTCCCAGACCTCGCGGCCCAGGCTGGCAGGGTCGGCGGTCATGGGGGGGTCACTCGAAGGCGGAGGCGTCGAGGCTGGCCTGCACCTCGCGTTCCTCGCCGTCCCGCCAGACGCGCAGGGTCACGGTGTCGCCCTCGCTCTTGTCCAGCAGGGCGGCCTGAAGGTCTTCGAGGGCGTCCACCGGCTGCCCCTCGGCCTCCACGATCACGTCGCCCCCCAGCGCGATCACGCCGCCAGGAAACTCGCGCGGTTCTCCGCCCCGCAGCCCCGCGCGGGCGGCCGGGGTGTTCGGCTGGACCTGCCCCACGACCAGCCCACGCTCCGGCAGCCCCAGCTGGCGCCGTCCCTCGGCGGTGAGCGCACTCAGGCCCACCGCCGCCTGCTGCCCACGGGCCTGCACAACCAGCCCCGCCGTGATGCCCAGCAGGGGAGCGCGGACCTCGCCACCGTTCGCCTCCTGCAACCGGGGGAGCAGGTTCTTGGCGGCGTTCACCGGGATGGCGAAGCCCACCCCGGCGCTCTGCTGGCTGCCCCCCGTGGCGATCTGGGTGTTGATCCCGATCACCCGCCCCGACGAATCCAGCAGCGGTCCCCCAGAGTTGCCCGGATTGATCGCCGCGTCGGTCTGAATTGCCTTCTGGGTGATGCCCTCGCCCGACCCGGACCCCGAGAAGCCGATGGGAATCTGGCGCTCGGTGCTGCTCACGATGCCCTCCGTGACGCTGAATTCCAGCCCGAAGGGAGCGCCCATCGCCACGGCCTTCTGGCCCACCGCCAGCGTGTCGCTGTCGCCCAGCGGGATAGGCCGGATCAGGTTCTTCGCCAGTCCCTCGGCGCGGATCAGCGCGAGGTCGTATTGCGGCGCGGTGCCGATCACCTCGGCGGGCACGGGTTCGTCCTGCTCCATCACCCGGACGGTGATGCGGTCGGCGGTGCCCTGGCCTCCCTCGCCCGCGATGACGTGGTAGTTGGTCAGGATGTCGCCCGCCTCGTTCACGAAAAAGCCGCTGCCCACCCCCTGCTGCACCTGCGTCTGGCCGCCGCCGAACAGCCACCCGAGGTCCTGCACGACCTCCAGCTCGGTGCTGATAAAGACCAGTCCCGGCTCGTAGCGCCGCACGATGTCCATGGTGTTGCGCTCGTTCTGAAGCCGGGCGCCCGCCTCGCTCGCCGGGGCTGTGTCCTCGGCGGCGGGCGGCTGGGCACCGGACACCGGCACCTGATCGCGCAGCAGCGTGGCGCCCAGGCCCAGGCCCACGAGGACCAGGAGGACGGCGGGGAGACGGTTCTTCATGGTGGAATTATCCCAGGTCGGGCTGGGGAGGATATGGTCCGCACCTCTGTCCCTGTTCATCCTCGGCCGGACGCGGGAGGCCCACGCGCCCGGTGGTCCGCCGCTCGGTCCACACTGGAGAAAGGGCCACCGCAGCGGGTGACCCTCCATGCATCAAGCGGCCGACTTCAGGCCTGCGCCCGCACCGTCTCCGCGTCGAGGCTGGCGATCTCGCTGGGGGTGAGCTGGTAGTGCTCGCCGCACCAGTGGCACACGACCTCCTGCCCGCCCTCGTCGCGCATCTCCTGACGCTCGCCCGGCGCAAAGAACTTCAGGCTGTCCAGCGCCTTGCCCCGCGAGCAGCGGCACTGAAAGCGGGCGGGCTGCGCGGCGGCGGCCAGCACGAGGTCGAGGCCCTCCGCCGCCGTCTGCATGGTTTCCAGCAGGCTGCCCCGGCGCAGGTGGTCGGTGAGCTGGCCCATCCCGCGAATGTTGGCTTCCAGCCGGGCCAGCGTCTCGTCTGTCACGCCCGGCATCGCCTGCACCAGCAGGCCGCCCGCACGGTAGACCCGGCCGCCCTCCTCGTACACACCCAGCAGCACCGCGTTGGGAATCTGCTCGGAGACACCGAGGTACGCGCTCACGTCCTCGGCGATCTCGCCGCTGACGAGCTCGGCGCTGCCCGTGTACGGCTCACCGTTGTCCAGCAGCCGGGTCACGGCCAGCTCGCCGTCCGTGCCCACGATGCCGCGCACGTCCAGCTTGCCGTCGGACTCGCGCAGCGGCAGGTCGGCGCCCGGCTCGCGCACGTAGCCGCGTACCCGGCCGTCGGCACTGCCCTCGGCCACGATCCAGCCCACCGGGCCGCCCCCCTGCACCCGCACGGTGACCCGGCTGTCGGGCTTCTTGCCCAGCACAACCGCCAGCAGCGCGGAGGCGGCCAGCGTGCGCCCCAGCGCGGCGGTGGCGGTCTTGCTCAGGCTGTGGCGCACCCGCGCCTCCTCCACCAGCTGTGTCGCGTCAATGCCGACCAGCCGCAGGGTCCCCCCTGCCGCTGTGCCGCGCAGCACGAACGATTCTGTATACGTTTCCGAATTCATCACGAAACCTTACATGAGGGCACTCAAGGCCGCTGTGCGGGGCATTTCAATCGGAACGCAATCACAGGTGAGTCACACTTAATCAGGCTGGGAGAACTCCTCATCGGTGAGCGCTAGGCTGCTATCCTGCCCCGCAGTCCGAACCCCCGCCGGGGCACGGCCGATTGTCTGTCCGGTCCACTACACTCTGGCCCCCACCCCCTATTCCTCACAGGAGCCTCCATGACCAAAGCCGATTCCCGCTTCCGTCGCCCGCTAGGCCTGATTGCCCTGACAACCCTGGCCCTGACCCTCGCGGCCTGCGACGACAACACCGAGACCAACACCAGCACCGAGAGCGGCACGACCGCCACCACCGAAGGCAGCGGCACCGAGGGCTCCGGCGAGACCGCGTCCACGGGCACCGGCAGCACCTCGTCCGGCGGCAGCCGTGACGTGCTCGTCGTGCAGGAGAGCGCCGACATTCCCACCCTGGACCCCGGCACCTCCTACGACACCGGCAGCGGTCAGGTCGTCGAAAACCTCTATGAGACGCTGGTCACCTACCAGGGCAACAGCCTGACCGAACTCGAGCCGCTGCTGGCGACCGAGTGGAACGTCGCCAACGAGGGCACCGAGTACCGATTCACCCTGCGTGACGGCGTGCAGTTCCACACCGGCAACGAGTTCAAGTGCGCGGACGCAGAGTACACCTTCCGCCGCAACCTCGTGACGAACACCAGCGACAGCGGCAACTGGTTCCTCTCGGAGAGCCTGCTGGGCACGGGCGCGAACGCCAACGACGACGACTCCATCACCTGGGAGAAGATCAGCGCGGCGGTGCGCTGCGACGGCGAGACGCTGGTATTCACGCTGCCCAAGGCCGACCCCGCGTTCCTGTCCAAGCTCGCCTACGCGGGCCAGAGCATCGTGGACTCCGAGCACGCCAAGGAAATTGGCGAGTGGGACGGCACCGAAGCCACCTGGAAGGACGCCGTGGGCAAGGACCTGACCGGCAGCCCGCTTTCGCAGCAGCCCAGCGGCACCGGGGCCTACAAGTTCGTGAGCAAGGACGCGACCGCCTTCCGCGCCGAGGCCTTCGAGAACTACTGGGGTGAGAAGCCCAGCATCCAGAACATTCTGATCCAGATCGTGCCCGAGCAGGCGGCCCGCCTCCAGGCCTTCCTCCGCGGTGACGCCGACATGGTGGAAACCGGTGGCCGCGCGATCATCGAAGAGCAGCTGCGCGGCAAGCCCGGCGTGGCGGTTCTGGACAACCTGGCCGACACCAGCGCCTTCGGCATCTTCATGAACCAGGACATCAAGGGCGAGGGGCGCCTCGGCAGCGGCAAGCTCGACGGTCAGGGCATTCCCGCGAACTTCTTCAGCGACGTGAACGTCCGCAAGGGCTTCGTGTCGGCCTTCGATGTGGACACGTACATCAAGGAAGTGCAAAACGGGGTGGGCGAGCCCCGCAACTTCCTGTTGCCCGAAACTTTCCCCGGCTACAACCCTGACGTGGAGCCCGCGCAGTTTGACCTCGACGCGGCCCGCGAGGCCTTCGAGCAGGCCTGGGACGGCCAGGTGTGGGAAAACGGCTTCGTCGTGAACGCCACCTACCGGGCGGGCAGTGTCTCGGCCCAGACCGGGATGGAGCTGCTGAAGAAGAACATCGAGTCCCTGAACCCCAAGTTCAAGGTGAACCTCGAAGCCAAGCAGTGGAGCGAGATTCTGGAAGCGGGCGACAAGGGTGAGGAAATTCTGATCATCACCGGCTGGGCGCCCGACTACGCCGACCCCGACAACTTCGTCCACACCTTCTACTCCAGCGAGGGCTACTACAACCCCCGCGCCAACTTCAAGGACGAGCAGATCGACGCCTGGGTGAACGAGGCCCGGACCACCACCGACGCCGAGCGCCGCAACGAGCTGTACACCCAGATCGCCGAACGGGCCAAGGAGCAGGCCTACTTCATCCTGATGCCCAGCACCCCCGGCATCCTGGCCTACCGCGACAACATCCAGGGCATCAGCGAGGAGAACTACAACCCGATGCTCTCCTTCGCCCGCGCGGGCACGTACTGGAAGAACCTCAGCAAGAACTGAGCCGATTTCCGTCTCTCTGGAAGCCGCCCTCCCATGTGGGGGCGGTTTTTGTTGGCCTGCGGCAGGCTCCGGCGCGTATGCTGCCCCCATGCACGACGCCGACGCTGCTGCCGCCTCCGCGCGGCCCATCACCCTGCTTTTGGTCGACGACCATCCGGTCGTGCGCAAGGGCACCCGCGAACTGCTGGAAGGAGAAGCCGACCTGCACGTCGTGGGCGAAGCCGACAGCGGCGAGGACGCGGTGGGGAAGGCCCGCGAACTGCGCCCCGACGTGATCCTGATGGACGTGTCCATGCCCGGCATGAACGGCATCGAGGCCACCCGCGCCATCAAAGCCTTCATGCCCGGCGTGGGGGTCCTCGTCCTGACGAGCTACGACGACGACGCCTACGTGTTCGCGCTGCTGGAGGCGGGGGCGGCAGGCTACCTGCTGAAAAACACCTCCGAAGACGACCTGCTGGGGGCGGTGCGGGCGGTCGCGGCGGGGGAGAGTGCGCTGCACCCTTCCGTCGCCCGCAAGGTGCTGGAGCGGTTCAGCACCCAGCAGACGCCCACACCGCCGGAGGACGCCCTCAGCCCCCGCGAGCTGGAGGTGCTTCGGGTGGCCGCCACCGGGCGAACGAACAAGGAGATCGCCCGCGACCTCGACATCAGCCCGCGTACGGTGCAGGTGCACCTCGCCAACATCTTTTCCAAGCTGGATGTGGGCAGCCGGACCGAGGCAGTGCTGTACGGCATCAAGCGGGGGTGGATCGATCCGAAAACGCTGTGAGGGGGGGTTGAAGCCAAGGGGGCGCGCGGCTCCCGCCCCTCTCCCCACCCCTGACCCTGAAAGTGGCCTCCCATGACCTTCCCCCCCTTCCCCCCCGACCTCGCCGCCGCCCCCACTGTGGGGGCATTCGGGGCGGCCCTGGCCCGCTTCGCTTGTCAGACCGTGCGGGCGCACGGGGTGCAGGTGTGGGCGGTGACGGGCGGGGCGCTCGTGGTCGTGGGCGAGGAAGGCCGGGGCCTGGGCCTCAGCGACGGCACGCTGGCGGCGCGGGCGCTGGCGTCGGGCGAGCGGCAGGAGCAGGGGATGCTGGTCGCCTTGCCGTTCGGGAGCGGTGTGCTGGAACTCGTGGGCGCGGAGGAGGCCGGGGTGGAGGCGCTGGCCGGGCTGCTGCCGCTGCTCACGCTGGCGCTCGAAGGCGTGCAGGCCCGCGAGACGCGGCGGGGCCGGGGCCGGGTCGCCGAAACGGTCGAGCAGCTCGTGCGGCGGCTGGGGGGCAGCCTCGACCTCGCGGAGGTGCTCACCGCCACCGCCGAGAGCGCGGCCCTCGCGCTGGGCTTCGGGCGGGCGTTCGTGGCCCTCTTCAGCGAGGTGCAGGGCGGGCGGGCGCGGACGGGCGAGGTCTTCTCCTACGGCTTCGACTCGGCCTTTACCGGGGGCGTGGGAGTGGGGCCGGTGTCCTTCGGGCGGCTGGTCGAGCGCGGCGAGGTCATCATGTACGACCGCAGCCGCGACGGGGCCTCGCCCATGGCGGCGGGCCTGGCGGAACTCGACCCGGAAGTCGCGCTGATCGCCCCCCTGAGTGCGCGGGGACGCCCGCTGGGGCTGCTGTACGTGGACAGCCGCTCGGCGGGGGTGCGCGTCTCGGAGGACGACACCTGGCTGGTGCTCGCGCTCGCCGAGCAGGCCAGTCTCGCCATCGACAATGCCCGGCTCTACGGCACCGAGACCCGCAAGCGCGAGGCGGCCGAAGCGCTGCGTGAAGCGGGAGCGGCGCTGGCGGGGAGCTTGCACCTGCCCGACACCCTCTCCAAGGTGCTGGAGCGGGCCACCGCCCTGTTCGGAGCGGACGCGGCGGGCGTGTACGAGCTGCAACCCGACGGGCGCACCCTCTCCATCCGGGGAGCACTGGGGCTGCCGGGCGAGTACGTGCTGCGGGTGCGGGCCAAGGTGGGGGGTGGGGTGACCGGGCGGGCCGTGCAGCGCCGCGAGATGGTCGCCGCCCGCGACCTCCCCGCCGAGGGGTACGGGGGCAGCAGCCGCTACACCCGGTCGCTGCTCGCGCGGGGCGAGTACCCCTACCGGGGCGTGGTGAGCCTGCCGCTGGGCACCCGCTCGGGCGTGTTCGGGGTGCTGACCCTGTATTGGACGGCGCCGCTGCCCCTCGACGCCGACGACCTCGCGCTCGCGGAAGTGTTCGCGGGGCAGGCTTCCCTCGCCATCGAGAATGCCCGGCTGTACGAGGAAGAGTTGCGCCGTGAGCGTGAGGCCGCCGTCCTGCTGAACGTGGGCCGGTTGCTGGGCGAGGACCAGAGCGACCGCGCCCTGGCGGAAGCCGCGCGGCTGGCCACCCTGGCGCTGGGGGCGGGCCGGGGGCTGATCGCGCTGACGGGCGAGGACGGAGCGGTGGTGCGCTGCGCGACTTACAACCTGCACGCGCCGAATGGAGCCGAACTCGCCTCGCTCGCGGGGCAACTCGGCCGGGGGCCGCGCCCGCTGACTCGGCGGCACGCCCTGCCGGTCGCGGGCAGCGCCCTGATCGTGCCGCTGCGGGGGGGCGGCGAGGGGGAGGAGGTGCTGGGCTTCCTGTACGCCGACGACCCCGGCACCGAGCCGCCCAGCGACCGGGTGCTGGCCCTGTCGCGCAGCGTGGCCGACCAGATGGCGCTGACGCTGACCCGCGAGCGGCTGCTCTCGGCGCTCGCGCGGGAGGAAGCGAGATACCGCCAGCTCGCGGAGGGCGCCCACGACCTGATCCTGAGCGCGGACGGGGCCGGACTCGTGACCTACGCCAACCCCGCCGCCGTGCGGCTGCTGGGGCCGCTCGTCGGGGCGAGCCTGCTCACCCTGCCCACACCGGGGACCCGCCCCGCCCTGCAGGCCGCCTGGGAGGGGGCACGGCGCCACCCCGCCGGGGGCCGCGCCGAGATCGAGGTGGGGCCGTACCGCCTGGAGGTGCGCCTCAGCGCGGTGAGCGGACCTGCGGGGGGAATGCTGGCCGTCGCCCGCGACCTCTCCGAACTTCAGACCCTCGCCGCCGAGATTCAGCGCCGGGGCCGGGCGCTGGAGGCCGCGACGAGCCGCCAGACCGAACTGCGGACCTACCTCACCCTGTTCACCCAGGCGCAGGAGGAAGAACGCCGCCGCATCAGCCGCGAGCTGCACGACGACACCGCGCAGGTCCTGATCGCCACCTCGCGCCGGGTGGCCCGCCTCGCCCGCAGCCTGGAGGGACCGGGGCGCGAGCGGGCGCAGGACATCCTGGGGGACCTCGACGCGGCCATCGAGAGCGTGCGCCGCTTTGCACGAAACCTCCGCCCCAGCGTGCTCGACGACCTGGGGCTGCTGCCCGCACTGGAGTGGCTGGCGGGGCAGGCCGCCACCGACACCCGGCTGGAGGTCAGCGGCCCGGAGCGTCGCCTCGCCCCTGCCGTGGAACTCACGGTGTTCCGGCTGGTGCAGGAAGCCCTCGCCAACGTGGACAAGCATGCGGGCGCCCGCAGCGCGGCGATCCGGGTGGCCTACGCCCCGGACGGGGTGCGCGTGACCGTGCGCGACGACGGCCAGGGCTTCACGCCGGACCAGGCCCAGGCCCGCGCCCAGGCCGGGCACCTCGGGCTGATCGGCCTGCGCGAGCGGGTGGCGCTGGCCGGGGGCGAGCTGGAGCTGGAGAGCGAGCCGGGGCGGGGGACGGCGGTGGTGTTCGCACTGCCGGGGTAGGGACGGAGACCCCTAACCGTGCCGCGCCAGAAATGCTGCCCGCTCCATCCACGCCAGCCTCGGCTCCGGCTCGGAGGTGGGAACCGCTGTGCCGTAGACCCGGCGCATCAGCCGGAACCCCAGACTGTAGAGCCGTGCCCGCAGCGGCGGCAGGGGCAGGACCTGGAAGCCCTGCTGCGCCAGCGGCTCGTGAAAGAGGGTGACGGCGACCACCCCCTGCACGTCCGCGAACTCGGGGTCTTCATGCAGCGCCGCCGCCACGTCGCGCAGCGAACGGGCAAAGGCGCGGTAGGCGGCGAGCGGGCTGCGGGCACTCAGCCCCACCAGGCGCGGCGAATGGACGTGCAGTTCGGCCACTGCCGCGCCGGATGGCCACCCCAACTCGGGCGGGGCAGGCTGGCGGCTCACGCGCAGCACCCCGTCGGCCCGCCCGGTCAGCGCCCGGACCCGGTGCGCCTGCGCGAAACGGTCGTCCACCGCCTTGCGGTAGAGGTGCAGCCCCAGGTCCCGCCCCCGCGCCCGCCGCAGTCCCGGCAACCCGCCCACCGGGCCGGGACGGTAGCCCAAGGCCCGCAGCCGGGGCACTTCCGTTGGAAGGGCGGCGGCGGAGAGGTGCAGCGTGCCGCCGGGTTCGGGAGTAGCGAGGGGAAGGGGGAGCGGCGTCAGGCCCCGCGCGGCGAGGCGGGCGGGTGTGGCTCGCGGGGCCTCGGCACTCCAGAGGGTGATGGGGCGCCCGGCAGCGACCTCCAGCCCGGCGACTCCCTCCGGGTCACCCCATCCGGCGATCTCGTGCCCGGCCTCCGCAGCGGCACGCACACCCTCCGGAGCGAGGCGGGCGAGGTTGGGGGAAAGCAGCAGGGTAACCCGGACACCCGTGCCCACCACTGCCGTTAACTCTTCTGGCGTCCGCACGGGCACGACCAGCCCGAGGTGGGGCGAGCCGGGATCGCCGCCCGCAAAGGCTCCCCCGGCTCCAGCCCGCAGCAGGGCGCGGCGCAGGGGAGAGGGAACTGAAGGCATGCCCCGACTGTAGCGTGCCCCTTCCGGCCCACCTCTCATGCGCGGCGTCGTATGCTCTCGTTCAGCGATGCTTCAGCCTCTCCTCAGCCAACGGGTCCGCGGGTGCGGCGCATGAGACCGCTGCGAATCGGGCTCTTCACCGACACCTTTCTTCCCGACCAGAACGGCATCGTGACGAGCGTGGGGCTGCTCAGCGACGAGTTGCGGGCGCGGGGGCATCACGTGGAGGTGGTGGCCCCCCTCTTCCCGGAAGCGCAAGACACCCGCCCCGACGTGCGCCGGGCCGCCAGCGTGCGCTACGTGTTCCTGCCGACCTACCGGCTGGCGTGGCCCACCCGCCGCGACTTTTCCGAGCGCTACGACCTCGTGCACACGCACACGCCGCTGACCCTGGGGCTGGCGGGGGCGCGGCTGGCCCGCAAGTGGGGGGTGCCGCACGTGGCGACCTACCACACCCACATCGAGGCCTACACCCACTACGTGCCGGGCCTGACCGCCCTGCAACGCCAGACCCGCGTGGTGACCCGCCTGATGGGCCGCTACTACCGCCGCGCCGACGCGGTCATCATGCCGACCGCCGGAATGCTCGACGTGACCCGCGAGATGGGCGTACGGAACCCAGTCGTCATCCCGACCGCCGTGGAGCCGGAGGTGCTGCGCGGTGCGCCGCCCATCGGGAATCCCTGGCCCGCCGGACGGCGGCGGCTCCTCACCGTGGGGCGGCTGGCCCGCGAGAAGCGCTTCGACCTCGTGCTGGACACGTTGGCCGGGCTGCCCGACGCGCACCTCGTGGTGCTGGGGGAAGGGCCGGAGCGGGGGCGGCTCGAAGAACACGCCGAGCGCCGGGAGGTAGGGGACCGGGTGAGCTTCCTGGGGGTGCGCCCCTGGACCGAGATCGGCGCGTACTACCGGCTGGCCGAGCTGTTCCTCTTCGCCAGCGACACCGAGACGCAGGGGCTGGTCTTGCAGGAGGCCCAACTGATGGGCGTGCCCGTCGTGGCGGTGGGCGCCCGCGGGACGCTGAGTGGGGTAGCGCCGGGCCGCAGCGGGTACCTCGTGGGACCGGGGGACGTGCCCGCCCTGACCCGGCACGCGGCGGCCATCCTGGGGGACCCGGCCCTGTGGTCGCGGCTCTCGCGCGGGGCGCGGCGGCATGGGGCCACCTGGACACCGGGCGGCGTGGCCGAGCGGGTGCTGGACGTGTACTCCGGCGTGCTGGGGACCCCGCAGGAGGTGGCGTTCGCGGAGGGAACCCCGGCCCTCACGGGCCGAAATACCCTCGCGTATGACCGCTGAGGTTGAGAAGGTGGCGCCACAGGAAGGGAAGGACGCCCCCCGAGAGGCGCCGGGCACTCGTTTCCACCCCGGCGCCGGGCACGTAGGCCACCTCCCCCAATTGGGCCAGCGCGAGGCCAAGGCGCACGTCCTCCAGCGCTTCGGCGTCCGGGTAACCCCCGGCGAGCCGCGCCGCCGCCCGCGAGTAGGCCATGTTCGCCCCGGCGAGGTTGGGCCGCCCGGCGAGGTCGCAGGCCCGCAGAAAGGCCGTGTACCCCACCTCCGAGGCCGCCGCGAGTGCGGGCGACACCCCGCAGAAGCGCAGCGGGCCGTACAGGGCGACCCGGCCCGGCGCGGCCTGCGCGAAGGCGGCCAGCCAGCCGGGCGCGGGCAGCGAGTCGGCGTCGGTGGTGGCGACCCAGTCGGTGCGGGTGGCCTCCAGCCCGGCCTGCCGGGCGCGGCCGATGCCGGGTTCGCGGCACGTCACCACCCGCGCTCCCCAGGCCCGCGCGACCGCCGCCGTGCCGTCGTGGCTGGCGTGGTCCACCACGATGATGTCCCGCGGGGCGAGCGTCTGGCGGTGCAGGGCACGCAGGGTCAGTGGAA
The DNA here is from genome assembly GCF_024171495.1 of Deinococcus sp. HSC-46F16. Taxonomy (NCBI): domain Bacteria; kingdom Thermotogati; phylum Deinococcota; class Deinococci; order Deinococcales; family Deinococcaceae; genus Deinococcus; species Deinococcus sp. HSC-46F16. The sequence continues at coordinate 920,707 of NZ_JALJZW010000001.1, read as the reverse complement.
GCGAGGCCGCCTCGTTGCGTGCGGGAATGACGACCGTGAACTCCGGCCCGGCGACCTGTGGCACCGCGCTAGGGTAGCAGGCGAACTGGGCTCATGAGAGGGTGGGGGTGGGTGGCTCTGGCGGGCCTGGGGACCCTGCTTGCCGCCGAGGTCGGGGGCCGCGCTGCCGGGTGGGGCGCTTTGGGACCGGGGGGCCGCGACCGTCCCAGGGTGGCGATCACCTTCGACGACGGGCCGGGCGAGCGCACCCCCGAGTTGCTCGCGGTCCTGGCCCGCCACGCGGCCCCTGCGACCTTTTTCGTGACCGCCCCCGCCGCCGAGCGCGGGCCCCGGCATCTGGCCGCCCTCCGCGCTGCCGGACATGGGCTGGAGGCGCACGGGCGCTGGCACGTCCATGCCCTGCTGCTGCCCCCCTGGCGCGAGTGGGCACAGGTGCGCTGGCATCCCCGCGCGGGGGAGCCAGGGCCGCACCTCTACCGTCCGCCCTATGGGGGGCACGGCCCGCTGACTCGCCTGCTCGCTCACCTTGCCCGGCGCGAGGTCGCCCTCTGGGACGTGGAGGGCCGTGACTGGACGGACGGGGACGCGGCCAGCCTCGCCGCTGGCGTGCTCGCCCGTGTGCGGCCCGGCAGCGTGATCCTGCTGCACGATGGTCCGGCGGTGACCCCGGCCCTGCTGGACGACCTGCTCGTGGGGCTGGCCGTGCGGGGCCTCCAGCCCGTGCTCCTGCCCGACCTCCCGCCGCGCCGCATCGGGTGGCGGGAGGGCTGGCGGCGGCTGGCGGCGAGCTACGGCCGCTGATCCAGCAGTGCCCGCAGCTCGGCCGCAACCACGGGCAGCGCTCCTCCTGGCCCCACCCGCGTCAGCCCGGCGAGGGCGGCCCGTGCCCGCCCCCGGCCGTCTCCCAGCAGCGTCCGCACCTCCCCCGCGACCGCCTCCGGGTCGGCCGGGACGGGCCGCAGGGCCTCCCCCAGGAGCCGCCCCTGCCGCCGCACGAAGCCGGGGGTGAACTGCGGCCCCCGCGTGGGAAAGGCCACGACGGGCACGCCCAGCCCCGCCAGTTGTTCGTTGGCGGTGCCTGCCGTGCCGACCGCCACGTCCGCCGCCCGCGCCACGGCCCCGAACGCGCCGCGCAGCAGGGCGACCCGTGTGCCCTCGCCCCCCGCCCAGGCCGTCCGGTCGTCCTCGGCCCGCAGCGCCCAGCCCGGCGGCAGGGTCACCGCCTCCCACCCGTGCGCCCACGCGACGAGCGGCGTCACCTCCGGCAACCGGGCGGCGGCCCGCAGCATCAGCGGAAGGCTTTCGCGGTGATCCTCCCGTGATCCCGGCAGCAGGGCGAGGACCGGGCGGCCACCCAGCACAGCGGAAAGGTCGCGTTCGGGGGCCGGAAGCGTGTCCACCGCGAAACTGCCCGCCCAGCGGGCACGCACTCCCCGCGCCGCGTAAAGCCGGGCGGTGGCCGCGTCCCGCAGGTAGACGGCGTGCGCCCGCCGCGAGAGGGCGAGTTCGGACGGCAGCGGCAGATTGGCCCCCAGCGCGTTCAGCTCGCGCAGCGCCCCCCGCACCCCCAGCCCCTCGGCGTAGTGGGCGCTGAGGAGGGGCTGCACGTGTACCAGCGGCACACCCCCCGCCCGCGCCGCCAGGGTGCCCAGGGTAAGTGCGTGCGCGTCGCCGACCACGACGACGGCCCCCGCCTTTCGCCCCGCCTGCCACGCCGCCCGAACCTGCTCCAGCGTGGTGCCGATCAGCCCCGCCCGCAGGTCCGCCCGCAGGTTCGCCACGCTCCCGAAGGGAAAGCCCCCGCTGGGGAGGGTCAGCGTGGGGCCGAGCCGGGTCACGCCGGGGACCCCCGCGTACGCCCGTCCCTCGCCGACGAGCGGCAGCGCCCACGCGGGCCGCCCCACCTCTCCCAGCAGCCGCGCCCCGATCAGGTCCTCGGCGGTGCCGTTGGAGAGGAGCAGCAGGGGCCGGGCGGGGGAGGGGGACACGCCCGGCAGGATAGCGGGGGGCGCCGGGAACCGTTCCTTCCCGGTTCCCCGACGTGATACGAATACCCCGTGTCCGACTTCGACGCCCTGCAAGCCGCCATCCGCCGCCGCGCGGGTGAGCGCCAGGCCGAGGCGCGGGCGTGCGAGGCGCTGCTGAACGCCCTTTACCACGCGCTGAGGACGGCCAGCGGGCCGGGACTCCCGCTGAACAACGTGTCGCTCGACCTCGTGCCCGACCCGGCGGCGACGCTGCGGCCACCCCCGCCGGGCGGCTGGCACGCCGCCTGGTTCCGCCTGGGGCTGTGCGAGGTGCTGGTACGGGTGCGGCGGGACGGGGCGACCTTTGTGGGCGAGTACGGCCAGGGGCTCAGCTTCCGGCTGGAGGACATGGGCGAAAACGCCCTGATCGCCCTGGCCCGCCGGATGCTGCGTGACCTCGCCGCCCTGTATGCGGGCACGGCGGGGCCGGGTGACGGGGCGCTGAACTGACTCGGCATGAAAAAGGCCCCCACGTGGGGAGCCTCGGGTCGGACAGGTCCGCTTACGCCTGTGCCCAGCGCTTCAGGTAGTCCGCCACCAGTTCGCTGACGTTGACCCCCTCGCGGGCGGCCTTGTCCAGTTGCGCGGCCTTTTCCTCGCGGGTCAGCGGCAACCACATCGCCACGTACTCGCGTCCGCCCTCGACCTTGTACTCGCCGCCGTGCTCGTCGCGCTGCACCACACCGCTCTGCTGTTCCATGTCCTCTCCTCCGGCCTGCATCAGCCACTCGACCACTCGCGCCTTCAGGAACCGCCACTCCCGCCCTACCTTGCGCCCCGGAATGTCCCCGCTCCGCACCAGGGCGTAGGCCGTCGTCTCGCTGACCTTGAGATAGGCGGCCAGCTCCTCCAATGTCAGCACCTCATCCATACCGCTGCCCCACCTCCCTGGAACTGACAACATCTTGCGGCATCTGATACTAGATATCAATAGACAGGAGGAGTTGGTCTACTCTGTTTCCTCTGGCCACAGGATCCGCAGGAGTTCCGCTGCTGTCCCCTCTCGTCCCCGCGCGTGGCCTTCCCCGGCCCAGAGGCTCAGGAACTCGGCGCGTCCGGCTCGGGCAGCGGCCGCTCGCAGGTCGCGGGTCAGCGCGTTCTGCAGCGGGTAGGGAAGGGGAGACGCCACCTCCGCCGTGACCCGGTTGGCGAGGCCCCGTGCCAGGCGGCCCGAGAAGGCGCAGGTGAGGACCGTCTGCCCTGGCTCAGCAGCAGCGAGGGCGGCCCGGTAGGGGGCGGAGGTTCCGGCTTCGGTGGCCCGCAGAAAGGCGGTGCCGCACTGCACCAGACTGGCGCCCGCGTTCAGCGCCGCCCGCACGTCTGCCGCGTCCATCAGCCCGCCCGCCGCGATGACGGGGAGGTTAGCATCCAGCAGCACCGAACGGATCAGGAACAGCAGCTCCGTGAGGTCGTCGTGCGCCCAGCCTCCCCGGTGGCCACCTGCCGCGCCCCCCTGCAAGACGACCGCGTCCACCCCGTTCCGGGCGAGGGCGCTGGCTTCGAGGTGGCTGGTGGCCGTGCCGATGCAGAGGATCCCCGCGCCGCGCAGGGCCGCGACCCGGTCGGCCCCCAGTCGCCCGAACGCGAAGGAGAATGCGGCGGGCCGCACCTTCAGCACCGCCTGGAACTGCGCCGCGAAGTCCTCCTGCACCCGCTCCGGCAGGGTCGGTGCGGGCAGGCCCAGTTCCGCGTGCAGCGGGGCGAGTTCCGTCTGGGAGGCTGCCACCTCCTCCGGCGTCACCGTAGGGAGGGGGTGCGGGGCAAAGAGGTTGACCGCGAAGGGCCGCGCCGTCCGTGCCCGCCTCCACGATCTGTTCGGGGCTGAGGTACGCGGCGCCCAGGCTCCCCAGCCCGCCCGCCTCCGACACCGCCGCTGCCAGTTCGGGGGTGCTGATCCCGCCCGCCATCGGTGCCTGGATCACGGGGACGCGCAGGTCCAAGCGCCGCATCAGCTCGTTCATCCCCCCAGGGTAGGTGCCCAGCCCGTAGCCTAGGGAGGTGACCCCACCGCTCCCCCCCGGCAGGCCCCGCGCCTGGACTGCCTTCCGCCGGGCGGCCTACGCCGCGGCGCCACCGCCCCGCCGTCAGTTCCTGCCCCGTGAGTTCCTGAACCGCCTGCTCGCGGGGGCCGCCGAGCGGCTGCCCCTCCTCGACGCGCCGCCGCTGATGTGGGCCGACGCCGAGCGGGTCCACGACCCCGCCTACCTCGCCCGCTGGCGCCGGGGGGAGGTCACGCGGGAGGAGGAACGGGCACTGGGCTTTCCCTGGACCCCGGCCGTCGTGGAGCGCGGCCTGGGGAGCGGCGGCGCGACCCTGGCCGCCACGCGGGACGCCCTCGCCCACGGCCTGGGAATCAACCTCGGTGGCGGAACCCACCACGCCTCGCGCGACCGGGCCGAGGGGTTTTCCTTCCTGAACGACGTGCCGATCAGCGCCCGCTGGTTGCTGGACGGCGGGCACGCGCGGCGGGTGCTGATTCTCGACCTCGACGTGCATCAGGGCAACGGCACGGCGGCGCTGTTCGCGGGCGAGCCGCGCGTGCTCACCGTCAGCGTGCATGGGGCGAACAATTACCCCTTCCAGAAGGCCACCAGTGACCTCGACGTGGCGCTGCCCGACGGCACCGGGGACGCGGCCTACCTCGCCGCCCTCGACCGGGAGGTCGCGCCCGCCGTGGCGGCCTTCCGGCCCGATTTCGCCTTTTACCTGGCGGGAGCGGACGTGCTGGAAGGGGACCAACTGGGCAAGCTGGCCCTCACGCTGCAGGGGGTCCGCGAGCGCGACGACCGGGTGTTTCGCTGGGCGGCCCGCACCCGGACGCCGCTCGTCACCGTGATGGCCGGAGGGTACAACCGCGACCCGGAGAGGCTGATCGCGGCGCGGCTGGGCACCCTGGATGCGGCGCTCGCGGCCTTCCAGCCCGGCGGGGGCGCTATCATGTCGGGATGACCCACCTCCTCCCGCCCCCGTGAGCGCGAGTCGCAGGTGAGCGTTTTTCCCTAGACCCCAGACCGGGTGTGCCCCCGCCGCCCGCAGGAGCCCTGCCATGACCACCCCCACCGCTGCCCTCGACTTTGAAATCGCCCGCCGCCGCACCTTCGCCATCATCTCCCACCCCGACGCGGGCAAAACCACCATCACCGAAAAGCTGCTGCTGTACGGAGGCGCCATTCAGGAGGCCGGGTCCGTCACCGCCAAAGAAGGCCGCTCGCACACCAAGTCCGACTGGATGAGCATCGAGCAGCAGCGCGGCATCTCGATTTCCTCCTCGGCGCTGACCTTCGAGTACGGGGGACGGCACATCAACCTGCTGGACACGCCGGGCCACCAGGACTTCTCGGAGGACACCTACCGCACCCTGACCGCCGCCGACTCCGCGCTGATGGTGCTCGACGCGGCCCGTGGCGTGCAGGCCCAGACCGAGAAGCTGTTTGCCGTGTGCCGCAACCGCGGCATTCCCATCCTGACCTTCGTGAACAAGATGGACCGCCCCGCGCAGGACCCCTTCGAGCTGATCGCGCAGGTGGAGGGCACACTGAAGATCACGGCGGTGCCGCTGACCTGGCCCATCGGGGACGGCCCCGACTTCAAGGGCGTGTATGACCTCCAGACCGGGCAGGTGCTCGCCTTCGAGCGCACCTCCGGCGGCAAGCACCGCGCCCCGGTGCAGACGGCGGGACTGGACGACCCCCAACTCGACGCGCTCGTCGGGGCCGATCTCGCCGCCAAGCTGCGCGAGGACGTGGAGCTGATTCAGGGCGCGATGCCCGAGTTCGACCCGGCGGCCTTCCTGTCGGGCGAACTCACCCCGGTCTTCTTCGGCTCGGCGATGAACAATTTCGGGGTCGAGCACTTCCTGCGGAACTTCGTGGACCTCGCGCCGCCCCCCGGCCCGGTGGAGACGAACCTGGGCGAGCGGGCGCCTGACGCGGGGTTCGCGGGCTTCATCTTCAAGTTGCAGGCCAACATGAGCAAGCAGCACCGCGACCGCACGGCGTTCATGCGGGTGATGAGTGGGCACTTCGAGCGCGGCATGGACGTGACCCACACCCGCACCGGGCGCAAGCTGCGGCTCTCGCAGGCCCATACCCTCTTCGCGCAGGACCGCGAGAAGGTGGAGGAAGCCTATCCCGGCGACATCGTCGGGCTGGTCAACCCCGGCGTCTTCCAGATCGGGGACGTGGTCAGCGTGGACGCCAAGGTCACGCTGCCCAGCTTTCCGCGCTTCACACCCGAAACCTTTGCCACCCTCTCCCTGAGGGACGTGGGCAAGCGCAAGGCCTTTATGAAGGGCCTGACCCAGCTCGCCGAAGAAGGCGTCGTGCAGGTCTTCTACCCCACCGACGGCGCCCGCGAACCCTACCTCGGTGCGGTCGGCCCCCTCCAGTTCGAGGTCTTCCAGGCCCGCTTGCAGGAGGAGTACGGGGTGGAGGTGGAACTGCACGTCACGTCCTACCAGCTTGTGCGCTGGCTGGCAGGCGACCCCAGCAATGTGGCCCGTTTCGCCCGGCACGTCGAGGACGACCAGGGCCGCCCGGTGATGCTGTTCCGCTCCAAGTACGACCTCGACTACACCGCCGAGCAGCACCCGGAAATCGAATTTCTGCCGCTGCCGAAGGATTTGACGCGGGTGTAACCGGGAAGGAGAGGGGAGGCCGGAGCACCCGCCCCGGCCTCCCCGTTTAGCTCGCCGGGCGGAGGCGGGGCCAGAGGCGGAGGAGCTGGGCACCGTCGCTTTGAAACCCGGCGTAGCCTGCGTACCATGCCGGATACTGCATCGGCCAGAGGGTCATGACGAGCTGGAAAAAGCTCAGACTCATAAAAATTTGTGCGACAAGCCAGACCGTCTCGGTGCGAATGCCGACGAGTGCGGTGGCTCCCAGCGCCAGCATCAGGAGTGAGGCCAGGGGTCCGCCCGCGAGCGTCCAGAAGTGCTGACGGGGGGTCAGGCCCGGCCAGAAGCAGAAGCCGCCCACAAAGAACAGGCGCCGAACGTCAAAGGTGAGCCGTCCCAGCCGCGTCTGGAAAAGGGAAGGGCTGCTCGCCGGGCCAAGCTGCACCCGGACAGGCTCCCGCGTCTTCAGCAGCGGCACCAAGGCGTGCCCCAGCTCATGGCCCAGCGTGACCAGCGGAATGGCGAGGGCGTACATCAGGGACACGGTGAGGGCGTCGTCCACCCCGCACTCTTACCATGTCCCGGACTCGCCGGGGGCCGCACCTGCGTGACTAGCCACTCCCGTCACGTCCAGCGCAGCGCCAGCACCGTCTCCACCGTTTCCGCCACACTCTGCCCGCCGCTCTCCACGACCTGCCACCCGGCGGCCCGGAACTCGTCCGGGCGCAGGGCCGGGTAAAGGGCGTCGATGAGCGGGGCGAGCGCACTGGGATCAAACGGCTTCCCTGTGCGGGTCGCGTTGCGGCGCTGCGCGGCCTCCAGCCCCGGCGCGAGCATGACCGGGCGCACGTCCAGCCCGGTCCAGTGCGCGGCGAAGAGGGCGAGGTCGGCGGGCCACAGCACGTCGTCTACGACCACCGTGAAGCCCGCCTCCGCGTATAGGCGGGCCATCTGCGCGGCGGCGGTGCGGGCCAGCCGGAACTGCCGGGCCGTTTCCGGGTTCTCCTCCAGACTGGGGTGCGCGGTGCCCGACACCACGAACTCGCGCAGGTCGTCCACCGGGACATGGAGGCCGAGCGGAAAGTGCCCCAGCAGGGCGCGGGACACCGTGCTCTTGCCCGCGCCGGGGCTGCCGCTGATGACCCAGACCGGACCGGGTGCGGGAGTGTGGGAAGGCAGGCGCACCTCTACCGCCCCCCCTCGTAGGCCCGTGCGGGGACGAACAGCTCGTGCCCGGTCGGGAAGGTGAAGCGCACCCCGGCAGGCGACCAGACCACGCGGCTCTGCTGCCAGTTCGCCCCGCCGTACAGGTCGAACAGCGGGACGAAGTGGCCGGAGGAGGGACTCTCGGCGTCGCGCCCCAGGTACAGCCGCCAGCGGCGCCCCGACCCGAAGAGCGAGCTGGGGTCGGGACCGTCGTCCAGAATCAGGGCGTGGTGGAGGCCACCCGGCGCGTCCCAGCGGGCGACGACCTGCGCTCTGGGGGCGATCAGCACGGCCCAGAGCACACAGGCCGCGAGGAAGCCGCCCGCCGCCGCGAGAAGAACCGCGCCCCGGCGCCTCATTCCAGAAAGCGCCCCCCCTCCTGCACCACTTCCCCGTCCAGCGTCAGGCGGCCCTGCCCGCGCAGGTCGGTGATCAGGTCCCAGTGAATCGCGCTGGCGTTGGTGCCCCCGGTTTCGGGGTAGGAGCGGCCCAGGGCGAGGTGAACGGTGCCGCCGATCTTCTCGTCGAAGAGGATGTTCCCGGTCGGCGTCTGGATGCCGAAATTGGTGCCGATCCCGAGCTCGCCCAGCCGCCGCGCTCCGGGGTCGGTCGCCAGGGCCGCCCGCAGCACGTCCTCGCCTTCCTCGGCGCTTGCTTCCACGACCTCGCCCGCCCGGAAGACCAGCCTCGCGCCGCGCACCACCACGCCGCCGTAGCTCGCGGGCACGCTGAAGGTGACCACGCCCTCGGCGCTGTCCTCCAGCGGCCCGGTAAAGACCTCGCCGCTGGGCATGTTGCGCTTGCCGTCGCTGTTGGCCCAGGTGCGGCCCCCCACCCGCAGGGTGAGGTCGGTGCCGGGGGCTTCGATTCGCACCGTGTCGGCCCGCGTGAGGCGCTCAATCAACTGCGCCTGCATCTCGCGCACTTCGCCCCAGGCGGCCACCGGGTCGGCGCGGTCGAGGAACATCGCCCGCATGACAAAGGCGCCGAACTCGGCTTCCGTCATGCCCGCCTGCGCCGCCGCGTGCGCGGTGGGGTAGAGGGTCAGGCTCCACTTCCTCCGCGCCCGGATGGCGGCGACCGGGGCGCGGGAGGCCGTCAGGCGGGCGCGGCGGGCGGCGTCGCCGGGGGTGCCGGGCTCGGGGGTCAGGATGCGCAGGCTGCCGCCCAAGGCCTCCACGTCCGCGAGGTCGGCGGAGTGCGCGGCGTCCAGCACCGCGTCCTGCGCGAGTTCGGCCCAGTCGTCGTCCTGGCCGGGGTAGTCCAGCCGCACGACGGGCCGGGCGCCGCGTGTCAGCAGGGCGCGGGTCACGGCCCGCACCAGGGGCACGCCCGCCACGCCGCCCGCGACCAGCAGCCGCTCGCCGGGCGCGGCCGACAGGCAGTAGTCCGCCAGCAGCGCGGCGTGCGCGGCGGGGTCGTAGCTCAGGGCCGGGGAGAGGTCAGTGGTGGGCACAGTCCCGAGGGTAGAGCATCGGCCCGCCGCGTGCCCGGCCCCTCCGACGCGGCGGGCCTCACCCTGGCTTGGCCCGACCCCGCGCTTGGGCCGCTGCGGCGGGCCTTTCAGGGCGGGGCGTGGTGGTCCGAGCCTTCCGGGAGGGACTCGGGACGGGGTTGCGCCCCCGCTCAGCCACGCCGCGCGGCCCGGAGCGCATGGCCCTGAGGGTCAGCCGTTCCGCCCCCGGCCTGCTGGACCGGCGGTCACCTCAACGCCGAGGCGCCGAAACGTTCGGTGTGCCCTGGCGCGTGGTGCCCGTGACGCGCGGGCTCAAGCCGGGGGCCGGAGCCGACGCCGTGGTGCTGGCCCGCCGCATGCAGGGCCTGTCGGGCGATTTCGTGCGCGGGGTGGGCGGCCCGGTCGTCCCACACCCCCCATGCACACCCCGGGATTGGGGTAGGGCGGCTGGGACCCGGCTGCTAGATTGACCGGGTGACTCCCCGCACAACGGCGCCCTCCCGCGTGGCCCTGGTGACCGACAGCACCGCCGACCTGACCCCGGCGGAGTGGGCCGAACTGAAGGTCTCGGTGGTGGGCCTCACGCTGGAGGTGGGCGGGACCCTCTTCAGCGATCCCGGCACGGTGCGGCGCCCCGACCTCCCCGTGCTGGACCCGGCGACCCTGGTGCGCCGGATGGAGGAGGGCGCGGCCCCCCGCACCTCCCAGGCCGTGCCGGGCGACTTCCGGCAGGCCTACGCGGAGGCGCTGGAGGCCGGGGCCGAGCGGGTGCTGTGCTTTCCGGTGGCCTCTCACCTCAGCGGCACCTTCGCCTCGGCGGTGACGGCGGCGGAGGAATTCCGGGACCGGGTGGAGGTGGTGGACACGCGGACGCTGAGCGTGGGCCTCGGCGCGGCGGTGCGGCAGGCGCGGGTCTGGCTGGACAGGGGAAGCGACCCCGGCGAGGTGGCCCGGCGGCTGACGGGGTTCGGGGGCCGGGTCTTCCTGCGCTTCGTGCCGGGCAGCCTGCGCTGGCTGGTCGCGGGGGGGCGGCTCTCGCGGGTGGCGGGCGCGGCGGCGGGGCTGCTCAACGTCCACCCGGTCATCCGCGCGGAGGCGGGCAAGGTGGAGGCCGCCGCCCGCATCCGGGGCTTTCACGCCGCGCTGCGCGAACTGGCCCGTTCCTTTCCGGAGGGGCTGGAGGCCACCGTGCTGCACGCCGGGAACCTGGAAGGTGCCCGGACGCTCACCGGCGAACTCGCCCTGCGCAACGTCCGGGTGCGGGCCACCCGCGAGATCACGGCGGTGCTGCTTGTCCACGCCGGGCCAGGCACCGTCGGGCTGGTGGGTGTGCCCCCGCTGGAGCCCGCCTGATGCTCGCCCGCGCCCGCAGCGTGGCATTGATCGGCGTGGACGCCGTGCCCGTCGAGGTCGAGGTGGATGTCTCGCCGGGCCTTCCCAGCTTCATGGTGGTGGGCCTCCCCGATCAGGCCGTCAGCGAGGCCCGCGAGCGGGTGCGGGCGGCCGTCCGCAACGCCGGGCTGCCCTTTCCCGCCGCCCGCATCACGGTGAACCTCGCGCCCGCCGACCTGCGCAAGGAGGGGCCGCTGTACGACCTCCCCATCGCGCTGGGGCTGCTCGCCGCGCAGGAACTGCTGCCCGCTGAGGCCCTGCGCGGCCTGGTCTGTGCGGGGGAACTGGCCCTCGACGGGTCGTTGCGCCCCATCGCGGGGGCCGTCAACGTGGCCCTCCTCGCCGCGCAGGAGGGGGTGCCCGCACTGCTGCCGGGCGCCAACGCCGCCGAGGCCGCCCTCATTGACGGGGTCGCGGTCCTTCCGGCGGGGACGCTGCTGGAGGCGGTGCGGCACCTCAGTGGCGAGGCCCCCCTCGCGCCCGCTTCCCCGCCGGAGACACCCCCCGACGAGGACACGCCCCTCGACCTCGCGGACCTCAAGGGCCAGAGCGGGGCCAAGCGGGCGCTGGAGATCGCGCTGGCGGGTGGGCACAACCTCCTGATGATCGGCTCGCCCGGCAGCGGCAAGACCATGCTGGCCCGCCGGGCACCGGGACTGCTCCCGCCCCTGACCCGCGCGGAAGCGCTGGAGGTGACGCGCATCCACTCGGCGGCGGGGCTGCTCACCGGACGGGGCGGGCTGGTGGGGCGGCCGCCCTACCGCGCTCCGCACCACACCGTCAGCGACGCCGGGCTGATCGGCGGCGGAAGCGTGCCCCGTCCCGGCGAGGTGTCGCTGGCGCACCGGGGTGTGCTGTTTATGGACGAGTTCCCGGAGTTCTCGCGCAAGGCGCTGGAAACCTTGAGGCAGCCCCTGGAGGACCGGACGGTCTCGATCAGCCGGGCGCGGGCGACCGTGACCTACCCGGCCAATTTCCAGCTGATCGCCGCGATGAACCCCTGCAAGTGCGGTCACTTTGGTGACCCCGAGCGGACCTGTACCTGCACGCCGACCGAACGTGCCCGCTACGCCGGGAGGCTCAGCGGGCCGCTGCTGGACCGGGTGGACCTCCTGTGCCGTGTCCCCAGATTGACCGTGGACGAGCTGTCCCGCGCCCCGGAGGGCGAACCCAGCGCCGTGGTGCGCGAGCGGGTGGCCTCGGCGCGTGCCCGGATGCTCGCGCGGCAGGGGGGGCGCAACAGCGACCTTGCCGGGCAGGCCCTGCGGCAGCACGCGCACCTGGCACCTGGACCCGAGGCCTTCGCACGGGCGGCAGCCCGGCAACTGGGTCTGACGGGGCGCGGCTTCGACCGGGTGTTGAAAGTGGCGCGGACGGTGGCCGACCTCGCCGGGCAGGAGCACATCTCGGAAGCCCACCTGGCCGAAGCTGTCACCTACCGCCCCCGCGACCTCGTCTAGAGCCGTTTTCCGGGGGACCGCGCCTGCCCAGCGCCCCGACTGGCCCGCCCAAAGCAGGCGTGAGGGCACGCGCGAGGACGGGTCCGGGAGTCGGAGGCCTCGGGTCATTCGGATGCCAACTCAAGGGTACTCGACACCTCGGAACCCCAGCCAGGGGGTAAGGGATGACCGGGCGGTGCTCTCCGGACGGTTCAGGCAGTGGACAGACGCCGTATCCGGCCCTCAGCTCGTCTCCTCGCCACCGTCCCGGTTCGTGCGGGCCGTGCCGTCGTCCGCGCCGCCCCCACCCTCCAGCAGGTTCTCGGGATTGACCACGGCCGGACTGGCGCTCTGGTTGCTGTTCACGATGGCGGGCAGGGCGGCCGCGTCGTCGTCGCGGACCATCTCGCCCGGAACGGGGGAGTTGACGACATTGCCGCTCTCCTGTTCGATTTCCTCGACGCTGCGGCCCAGCGGGGCGTCTCCGTACCGGTTGTCGGTCATGGGTCAGTGTGGGCGCAGGAACCGGCCCAGCGGGTGAGCCGGGGGTAGAGGGGCGTTAAATCCTCACCGGCCCGGCTGCCTGCCGCCCGGGAGCCGCTATCCTGCCGGGCAAGGTGAGGACACAGTGATGAGCGAGCGAGTGCAGTCGGCCCTGCGGGGCCTGGGAATCGGCGGAACGCCCCTGGCGACCCTGGAGAAAGAAGACGCCCTGTTCGTGCTGCTGGAAGGTCTGCTGATCTATCAGGACGCGGGCGGCACCCGCCGGGTCACCCTGCGCGACCTCAACCGCATCCACAGCGACGGCGATGGCCTGCTGAGGGTCGAGACGCCCGCCGGAACGGCCCTGACCGCCAGCCTGCTGGGCTTCGACCCGGCCGAGGTCCAGGCCTTTTTTCCCCAGGTCCGCGACGCGACCGCCCGCGCGAAGAACCTTCCGTCGGCGCCCCTGCCCGCAGCGGGCGGGTTCAAGACGTTTGGCACCACGCCTGCCCCGGCCACCGTGCCCTCCTCCCCGGCGCCCAGCCCGGCGCCCGATGACCGCCGCGAGGCCAACCGCCGGGTGACGACAGTCACCGCCGCCCCTTCCCCGGTCAGTCCGGCGCCGACTGAGGTCAAGCGGGCCGAAACTCCGGTGGTCACGGAGGCCGCAGCGCCTGCTGGTGCGGAGGCGACTCCGGTGGCCCCACTTCCCGCCAAGCCCACCGCTCCCCTCGCGGCCCTGCCCATGCTGGCCGAGCGGGCGAACGCGGTGCACGCGCTCGTCGGGCGGCTGCGGGTGCTGGCGGTCGTGCTGGGGCTGGCGGCGGTGGGACTCGCCGTGGTGCAGTACCTCGGCGATCAGGCGTTCCAGGGGCTGTGGACCCTGATCGCGGGCGGGGTGGGGAGCGTGGCCCTGTTCATCTTCGCGGACGTGACCCGGCTGATCGTCACGCTGGCCCGCGCGGTCGCGGAACAGTCGCGCACGCCGGACGCCTGAGCCCCTCCACGCCCGGAGCCCGTCATGGACCCCGTGACCGTCCTGCTGGTGCTGTTCGGGCTGGCGCTGCTGCTGTTCGCTACCGAGTGGCTGCCCGTGGACGTCACGGCGCTGCTGCTGCTCGCGGCCCTGCTGGCGCTGGGCCTGCTCCCCACCCGCGAGGCCTTCGCGGGGTTCGGCAGTGACACGGTCCTCACGCTCGCGGGCCTCTTTATTCTCACGCAGATGCTGTTGCGGGCGGGAGTCATCGAGTGGATCGGCACCGCGCTGGCCCGCCGCGCCCGCAACGCTGCCGGGATGGTGCGCGGCATGCTGGGCACGGTCGCGGGCGTCAGCGCCTTTACCAGCAACACGGCGACCACCGCCGTCTTCCTGCCGCTGGTGACCGGGCTGGCCCGCCGGGCGGGGATTGCCCCCAGCCGGGTGCTGCTGCCGCTGGCCTACGCCAGCATCCTGGGCGGCACGGTCACCGTGATCGGCACGAGCACCAATCTCGTCGTGTCGGGGGCGCTGCCGGGGGCGGGACTCGCCCCCCTGGGCTTTTTCGAGCTGGCCTGGGTCGGGATTCCGGTGGCAGTCGTGGGCCTGCTGTACCTCTTTTTCGTGGCGCCGCGCCTGCTTCCCGAGCGCGAGGCCGAGCTGGAAGCCTCGCTGCGGGCCTACCTCGCGGACCTGACGGTGGCTCCAGGGAGCCCGCTCGCCGGGCAGACCCTGCGCGAGTCGGGGCTGGGCCGCGACCACGGCCTGACGGTGGTGGCGGTGCGCCGGGGCGAGGAGACGATCTATGCCCCCGGCCCCAGCTTCCGGATTCAGGAACTCGACACCCTGGCGGTCGAAGGCCCCCCCGAGCGCATCCTGGCGGGCAAGAGCACCCTGGGTGTCTTTTCCAAAAGCGAGCAGAAATTGCAGGTAGAGGGCACGGCCCCGGTGCGGCTGGTGGAGGCGGTCGTGTTGCCCGGCAGTCTCCTGATCGGCCGCACCCTGCGCGAGGCCCGCTTCCGCGAGCGCTACGGCCTGTCGGTGCTGGCGCTGCACCGCCGCGCCCGGACGGTCGAGCGCCTGGGGGGGCTGCGGGTGCAGGTCGGTGACGTGTTGCTGATTCAGGGCACCCCCGACCGCTTCGGGGGCCTGGGGGATCACCTCACCGTGCTGGGCGACCTCACCGGGGCGCAGCGTGACCTTCGCCGCGCTCCCCTCGCCCTGGGGCTGTTCGGCGGCGCGGTGGTGCTGGGCGGGCTGGGGGTGCTGCCCCTCAGCGTGGCGGTCGTGATCGCGGTGGCGCTGGCGCTCGCCTTGCGGCTGGTCACCCCGGAGGAAGCCTACCGCTCGGTAGAGTGGCCGGTCATCGTGCTGGTGGCCTGCATGCTGGCCTTCGGAACGGCCTTTGAGGACACCGGGGCCGCGCGGGTGCTCACCGGGGCCATCTCCGGGGTGCTGGAACCGCTGGGACCCTACGGCCTGCTCGCGGCCCTCTTCGCGGTGACGGTGGCCCTCACCCAGCCCATGAGCAACCAGGCGGCGGCGCTCGTGATGCTGCCCCTCGCCATCGGCACGGCGAAGGCGCTGGGGTACGATCCGCGCCCCTTTGTTATCGGCATCACTATCGCCGCCAGCAACTCCTTTATCACGCCGCTGGAGCCGTCCTGCATGCTGGTTTACGGACCGGGGCGCTACCGTTTCCTCGACTTCGTGCGGGTCGGTTCGGGCCTCACGGTGGTGACCTTCGCGGTGTCGCTGCTGGTGATTCCGCGGGTCTGGCCGTTCTAGGCCAGGGCCGCCCGCCTTTAGAAAATGTTCCCGTGTCGGCGGCCCATTTTGTGGGCAAGGGAGAAGCGCCAGGCGCGGCTGTTATGCTGCCCGCATGAGTTCAGACCGCAGCCACGCCCCGATCACCTGGGTCTTCGCTCTCCTGGCGCTCGGTGCCCTCGTGGGAATCGGCACGGCGGCCGCGCTGCTGGCCCGCAAGGACCGCCCCCTGCCCGACGATCCCGACGCGCCGCTGTTCATCTGAGACCGGGGGTTCTGGGCCATAAGTCGACCGCCAGGGCACGCACCCTGGCGGTCTTCGCTTGCGCCGTAAGCGTCAGTCCGCCGCCGCCGGGGCCGCTCCGGGCGCGGGTTCTGGGCGAGGCAATTGCCGGGGCAGCCTTCCCCACAAGAAGAGCAGGCTGAGGCCCCCCAGCGCGGCCAGCGTCAGCAGGCCCACGCGCGGCCCCAGCGGTCCCTCCTTGCCGATCAGGAAGCTGGCGATCAAGGCTCCGGGCGGCCCCATGCCGACGAGCACGAAGGAATACAGGCTCATCACCCGCCCGCGCAGGTGGTCCGGAATGGAGAGCTGCACGGCGCTGTTCGCGCTGACGAGCAGCGAGAGCATCCCGAACCCGCAGACGGCGAGGACCGGTCCGGCCAGCAGCGGCCCCGGCGTCAGGGCCAGCGCCGCCGCGCTCGCCAGGAGAATCACGCCCCCCAGCCGCAGGTTCCGCAGCGGGTTGGGCTTGCTCGCCTGCCACAGCGCCCCCGCCATCGCCCCCAGCCCGAACATCGCCGAGAGGGTGCCAAAGGCCGCTTCCCGCGCCTGAAAGACGACCCGCGCGTAGTAGGGAATGATCACGTTGAAGTTGATGATGGTCAGGCTCATCAGCCCGACGAGCAGCATCACGTTCCGCACTGCCGGGGTGCGCCGCACGTAGGCCAGCCCCTCGCGGATGTTCTCGCCCACGCTGCCCTGCGGCACCCCTTCACGCGGCGGGAAGGGCAGGGTGGCGATCACGAACAGCACCACGAAAAAAGACGACACGTTCAGGTAGAAGGGCAGGGCGAGCCGGGCGATGTTGTCCGGGTCCCCAGCGGCCAGCAGCGAGACGCCCAGCGCCGCGACGATCCCGAACAGGGCCTGCCCCACCGTGCGCGAGACGTTAAAGGACAGGCTGTTGAGCGCGACCGCGTTGGGCACGTCGCCCCGCGGCACGAAGTCCACGACCATGCTCTGGCGGGCGGGCATGTCGAAGGCGTTGGCGATGCCCCCCACGAAGGCGATCGCCATGACCAGCGGCAGCGTGACCAGCCCGAGGTGCGTGGTGACGGCCAGGGTCGCCGCCGTGACCAGCAGCGTGATCTGGGTGGCGAGCAGCACCCGGCGCCGGGGCACCCGGTCCACCACCGCTCCCGCGAACAGCGAGAGCAGCAGGCTGGGCAGAAACTGCGCGACCGTCACGTAGCCCAGCGCCGTGCTGCTGCCCCCCGTCAACTCCAGCACGAGGTACTGCTGCGCGGTCGCCTGCATCCACGAGCCGACCAGCGAGAGCAGTTGCGAAAACCAGTAGCGGCGGTAGTGGGGGTGTCGCAGGGCGCTGAACGTCCGGGCACGCCACCCGGAGAGGCGGGCAAGCATTCGCCCAGCATAGGCTCAGCGGAAGGGGGGCATACCGCCCGCGAAGACACAGACATCAGTTCCTGACTGGCACCTGATGACATGAAGGCTTTGCAAATGTGACTTCCGTCTGGTACAGTGCCGCTGTTTCAGATTTCGTTCGGGCGGCTCTCATGCTCGCCCGCTCCGGCCAGCCTCCCGCTGGCTGCGCCGCCCCATTGTCTTTCCGCGCCCTGTGAGCCTTCCCCATGCCTGCACCTGCCCTGCCTGCATCGCGCCTGCCTGCCGCCGTCCGCGCCACTCTGGTGATCGCCACCCTGAGCCTGTCTGGGAGCCTCCCGTCGGCGCTTGCTGCCACCACCGCCAATCCCCCCGCCAGCCCGGCAAGCCCAGCGCTTCCGGGCAGCGCCATTTCTGGCGGGGCCGTGACGGTGCAAAAGGGCGACACGGCCTACAGCCTCGCGCGGGCGCACGGCCTGAAGGTGGATGAGCTGCTGGCACTGAACGGGCTGAGCAGCCCGGACCTTCAGGTCGGTCAGGTGCTGCGGGTGCGGGCGGCGGCCGCGTCTCACACGGTGCAGCCCAAGGAAACGCTCTACGGCATCTCGCGGCAGTACGGCCTGAGCGTGGACGCGCTGCTGGCGGCAAACAACCTGGCCCCGACGGTGGTTCTGGAAGTCGGGCAGGTGCTCCAGATTCCGGCCGCAGGTTCGCTGCCCGCGCCCCGGATGCTCGCGCAGTCCCTGCCGGTGCCGCCTGCTCCGGCCCAGCCCGCCGCCCGCCCAGCCGATTCCGCGACCGGCGACGACTGGCGCGGCACGGCGATGGCGCTGCTGGGGGTGCCCTACGTCTACGGGGGCACCAGCCGCAGCGGGCTGGACTGCAGCGGGTTCGTGCTGCAGGTCTTCGCCCCCCTGGGCGTGGAACTGCCCCGTACCAGCGCAGCGCAGGCGCGGGTGGGCCAGCCCGTCGAGGTGGCGGACCTCCAGGCCGGGGACCTCGTCTTCTTCGACACTGTGGGGCGCGGCGAGGTCACGCACGTGGGCATCTACCTCGGCGAGAACCAGTTCGTGAACGCGAACTCCTACCGCAAGCAGGTCGCGGTCGACCGCTTGCAGGGAGACCCCTACTGGGGACCTAAGCTCCTCGGCGCCCGCCGGGTGCTGCCGCCCGTGATGTACGGCTCGGCCCGCTGAGGGAGGCGGGCTGGAGGTCCCACCCTCAGCCGCGAGAGTCAGCGCCGTCGGTCGGGAACGCTGCCGCCCGATGGGGACAATCCAAGAGGCCGCTGGACGACTCCGGCGGCCTCTCTTCTGGCTGGTCTGCGCCTAAACTTTGTCGTCGGCCACATTCTCGTCGCCCAGCAGGTGGCGGTACTCGTCGAGGTGTTCGCCCTCGCCGAGTTCGCGGGCGATGCGCTCGATGGCGAGCCGGACGACTTCGCTCTTGCTGATCAGGCGCTCGGGGCTGGAGAGTTCGTAGGCCGTACGGGTGAGCAGGGCGTCCTGCTCCTCGCTGATCACGACCTGGAGGCGTTTGCGTTCCTTTTTGGGCATGGTCCTCTGTGTCCTCTCCACCGGGTCCGCGCCCGGCCGCGGGCTTGGGCGGGGTGTGCGCGGGCAGCGTAGCACGCACCATGAGACACCTCAACATCACCCGCCCATGAGACGCAGGTGCCGTAGACGCCCCGTGAGCATGGTGTGTAAGATGCACCCGTTCTCCGGCACCTCGCCGGACCTGCCGACCGCACCGACTTCCGGGCCTCCCGCCCGTGCCCGAAAGGAATGACTCCATGGATCTGACGCCGCTGCACCTCGTAGGAGGCCGGGACCTGTCCGGCGAAATCGCCATCCAGCACAGCAAGAACGCGGCGCTGCCGATTATCGTGGCGAGCCTGCTGAGCCGCGAGCCGGTCATCCTGCACGGCATTCCCCGGCTGTCGGACGTGGACACCATCCTGGAACTCATGGCGCATCTGGGCACCCGGCACGCCTGGACCGGACCCAACAGCCTGACCCTGCACACGCCCGAGATCCTCAGCACCCACGCGCCCTACGCGCTGGTGTCCAAGATGCGGGCGAGCTTCATCGTGCTGGGGGCGATTCTGGCGCGGGCGGGCGAGGCCACCGTGTCCATGCCCGGCGGGTGCGCGTGGGGGCCGCGTCCGGTCGACCAGCACGTCAAGGCGCTGCGGGCGCTGGGTGCGCACCTCACCGAGGAGGGCGGCGACTTCGCGGCGACGCGCACCGGGAGTCTCAGCGGCACCTTCGTCTTCGAGATGCTGACGGTGGGGGGCACCCACAACGCGTTGCTGGCCGCGGTGCTGGGCGACGGCGTGGTCACGCTGGAAAACGCCAGCATCGACACCGATGTGGTGGACCTCGTGCATTTCCTGAACGCGCTGGGTGCCCAGATCGAGGGTGCGGGGACCAACACGCTGACCATCCGGGGCGTGCCCGCCCTGCGCGGGGGCGAGTACACGGTGATTCCCGACCGCATCGAGGCGGGGACGTTCATGATCGCCGCCGCCGCCACCCGCAGCCGCCTCACGCTGACCAACGTGCGCCCCGACCACCTGCGGGCCGTGAGCGCCAAGCTGGGCGAGATGGGCGTGGACATCCTGGAGTCGGGAGACCGACTGATCGTGGACGCCCGGAACCGGGAACTGCGGCCCGTGAATGTCACCACCCAGAGCTACCCCGGCTTTCCCACCGACGTGCAGCCCCAGATGAGCGCCCTGCTCGCCACCGTGCCGGGCACCAGCGTGGTGCAGGACCCGGTGTACCCCGACCGCCTGACCCACGTGGCCGAACTGCACCGCATGGGGGCCAACATCACCGTGAGCGGCTATACCCAGGTGATCCAGGGTGGCCCGCTGCACGCCGCGCCCGTCAAGGCGGCCGACCTCCGCGCCGGGGCCGCCCTCTTTATCGCCGCGATGACCTGCGAGGGTGAAACGGTGATCGACGGCGTGCAGTACCTCAACCGGGGCTACGAGCGCCTCGCCGAGCGGCTGCGCGGGATCGGCGTGCAGGCCTGGCAGCCCCAGCCCGCGCTGGCGAGCGCGATGGATTGAGTTGCGCACGGGAACGGCGCCCACCCTACGGTTGCGGGTGGGCGCCGTCCTTTGGGTCTAGGTCGGACTGCGGCCGCTGCGGCTAGACCTCCCCGCCCCACTCCCCGCCGTGTTCTGTCCAGGCCGCCTCGATCTGCGCCAGCAGCTCGGCGGGCAGGGGACCGCGCTCGACAATGGCCGCGTTGCGCTCCAGATTCTCGACCCGCGCCGTGCCCACGATGGCGCTGCCCACGCCGGGCGCGAAGGCGGAAAAGCGCAGAGCGAACTCGGTCCACTCCAGCCCGCCGGGGTCGAGGTTCAGCGCCCCCAGCCGTTCCCAGTAGACCTCGGCGTACTGGCCGACCGGGCGCTCGGTGAACTGCCACGCGGCGTTGGCGATGGGCCGTTTGGCGATCACCCCCAGCCCCCGCGCCGCCGCCCCCGGCAGCACATGGCGCAGGCTCCACTGGTCCGTAACGTTCACGCTCGTCTCCAGGCTGCCAAAACGTCCGGAATCTGCCGCCCACGCCAGCGCCTCGTTCTCCCCGCTGTAGGCCGCGACCCCGATCAGCCCGGCCTCCCGCGCCCGGTCGAGCTCGGCCAGCAGGTCGTCGCGCCGCAGGGTGTCCAGGGGACATGAGTGAAGGTGAAAAATGTCGATCCGGTC